>CAKPAL010000098.1 GCA_934132925.1 uncultured Bacilli bacterium | reverse complement strand
ATAGTCAATAATACTTTACATTTTTTACAATAATACTTGCTTTTATAATTAAATATAGTATAATAATAATTACCACGAAAGGGGAAAACTATGATAGATAAATATTTCATACCAGATGATAAAAATGATGTAATAGTATTTGATACAAAAACATCATTACCGAGCAAAAGAGCATATACTAATAATGTTGAAGACATCTTAAGACTAGAAAATGTTTTAGAATATTTAAATAAAGATATCTTAAAACTATTAGATATAAATAGTAGTTATGAAGTAAAATATTTCAGAAATAAATATATTAATAGATGGTTAAAGAGAATATCAACTATAAATATTATTTTAATAATAGTTCTAGTTTTGTTTAATGGATTAGCACAAGGCTCCATTTTATCTATTGAGTTAATTGCCTTATTATTTTCTTATATTACTTCAATAGTAGCTAGTATTATTACAAATCCTTCTAAAATCAAGAAAAAAATTGAAGATATTAACAAACTAATTGATATTGAAAGTAGTGAAAGAGAAGAGATTATTAACAAGATTGAAGTTTTAAAGAAAGAAAAAATAAAAACAGATAATAAAGGTATCTTAACAAACATCAATTATGTTAAAGATTTAAATGAAGAACAAGATAAAATTAATAACCTTTATTCTAATAAAAAAATAAGAATAAGAAGAAAATAAAAAAACTACCTGAATTTGGTAGTCTTTTATTATCTTATATTCCTTCAACAAAAGTATCATCTAGACATCTAAGTACGCAGCAGCAATTTAAATTAATAGTAAAGAATGAGTTAGTTGCTTCGTAAGGAAAGACACTAGAACTATCAGTGTTATTAGCAAGAACTCTGCAAGTAGCACAACAGCCATCTAATTTTTCTAGTCTAAAGACAGTACTAGTAGTTGTTATACTTGGATCTTTACTAATAGGCATAGCTAGTGGAGTACTACCACTGCCACAAGTATAAAGTACTATTGGTCTAGTGTTGTAGCAGAAACTACTATTTTGACCTAAAAAGCCTCTATCACATGTCTCTAAGCAGCAGTCATTTTGACATACACTTTGCTGAAGTATAAGGATAACCTTTAGAATATCTGCAATGCAATTCTCACAAGAATTGTTTTCATTGTTACACATATAATCCACCCCTTTTTTATATTCAATATAAGATATGACAAATAATCCTAAAAATGTACTACATTTACCTAGAAAACTAAATATTTTACATAAATTAAACATCCAGAACATATATTTTATTATGAAAATATTAAATAGATTAGATAATTATATAAATGATAAAAATTATAGTATGATATATAAATACAATAAATTAGATATCATAAATTATACCGAAATAGTAGACTTCACTTCCAAAATAATAACAATAAGACATAATAACAAAATATATCAAATAAAAGGAAGCAATCTAGTTATTGCTAGAATGATGGATAATGAAATACTAATATCAGGTAATATAGAAAATATAACCTTTATGTAGAAAGAGTATGATATTATGAAAGATAAAATATTAAATACATTAGGAGGAAGTATTAAAATAAAA
>CAKPAL010000097.1 GCA_934132925.1 uncultured Bacilli bacterium | reverse complement strand
ATTAGATTAGCAGTAGCCCCTAATTTTGATAAAGCAAACCACATAAAGATAATATCAGGATTATTAAGCATCATAAATGATACAATATCTCCTCTTCTTATATTCATCTTATTAAATCTCTTAATATATTCTTCTATTTTATTAATAACATCTTCTCTATAATATATCTTACCACAATAAGATATCATCGGTATATTACCATAACTCTTAGTAACCTTTAAGAAATAATCATAACTATTCATATCAGTATCTAAGTATGCCATCTTTTCATCAGAATAAGTATTAATATCTATATCATAATATTTAAGCCATGGCTTTACTAAAGATGCCAAAGTTCCTTCTACTTGTCTTTCTTTATCAAGAACAAAACTATCATCATTAAATCTCTCATTATTAATATTTATTTTCACTAAAATCCCCTCCAAAAAACACTATTATTATACCATAAATTACAAAATAGTCAAATTATCCATTGATATGAGAGTTTATTTTATGATACAATATATTAAAGAGGTGAAATAAATTGGGAAAAACAATTACTAAAGTTATAAAAGTAGATAACGAAACAAAAAAACTAATGAATGAATTTTATAAAGATATGAAAAGAGATAAAACTCCCCCTTATGCTATCTTTCAAGCTGATACCGGTGATACCATAGTAACATTATATGAATCAGGTAAAGCTATGTTTCAAGGAGTATCTGCTGATATTGAATCTAGTATGTGGGAAAGCATAAAAAAAGATAAAGAAAACATTGATTACTTTATTGATACTGAAAAACCAAAAGTCAAAAAAGACGAAGAATTAACCATTCCAACCAACATATCATCAGTAGGTTCTGATGAAGTAGGAACAGGCGATTACTATGGACCGATTGTTGTAACAGCCTCTTTTGTAGATAAAGAAAATATTCCTTTCTTAACAGAATTAGGTGTCAAAGATTCAAAAAAATTATCTGATGAACAAATCCTAAAAATAGTACCAAAGATAATCAAAAAAATACCATATAAAACAATTATGCTATCTAATAAAGAATATAATAATAACTATGGAACAAATATGAATATGAATAAAATAAAAGCCATTCTTCATAATAAAGCATTAACTGAAATGGTAAAAGATAATAACTATGATTATATTGTTGTCGATCAATTTGAGCCAGAAAAAAGTTACTATAATCACTTATCTGAAATACCAAACCCACTAAAAGGAATAACTTTTATTACTAAAGCTGAAGATAAATGCTTTTCAGTAGCAGTCTCTTCACTAATAAGTAGATATATATTTATTAAAGAAATGGATAAACTAGGAGATAAATATGGTATCTTCTTACCAAAAGGAGCTAACTATTATGTTGAAGATGTAGGTATAAAATTAGTTAACAAATATGGAGTAAAAATACTCCATGATATTGCTAAACTAAACTTTAGTAATACTGATCGTATACTAAAAGAAGTAAGAAAATAATTCTTACCTCTTTTAATTTTAAAATAATCTTAATATATCATTAAAGGTTACATATACCATAAGAAGCATAAGTAACATAAAGCCAATACTATTAACTAGAGCCTCCGTTTTAGCAGGTACTGG
>CAKPAL010000096.1 GCA_934132925.1 uncultured Bacilli bacterium | reverse complement strand
AAATCAGGCTTTTCCAGATTATCTTTTAGTACTTTAAAATATCTTCGATAAATTACTTCTCTCATAGTCCCATAGTCATCATTTTTATCATTTGTTATTTTAAACTTACGATAGTCGTTTTTAGAGGGTTTCCCATCTATAAAAACAACCATACCCGATACATTGAAGGTTCCAAAGAGATTAGAATTATCAAATAGTTCAATACGAGTGACACTTGATAAATTTAATTTAGTTTTTAATTCTTCTAAGGCATTAGTTATTTTATCTTCATCTCTCTTAATATAAGTCATTTGCTCCTCATAATAGATTCTGGCATTATCATAGGCTAAATCTAATATTTTTTTCTTTTCTCCTTTGATAGGAGTTATGAATTTTATCTTGAATACTTCTTCGAATACTTCTTTATTTAAGTTATCTGGAACTAATACTTCTTTAGGCATTGAAACATTCTTATTATAGAATTCGGATAGGTATTTAGAGAACTCTTCTTCCTCACTATCAATCATGGGAAAAATATTACGGTTTCGATCTAATAATTTTCCTCCTCTAATAAATAGTATTTGAATACTGATATAATTATCTTTGGCATAATATGAGGCTACATCTATGTTGACAGTATTATCTAGATCAACCTTTTGTTTTTCGGTAGTTATATTGATATAGTTTAATAGTTCTTTATATTCTAGAGCCTTCTCATAATCTAAATTATCAGAGGATATCTTCATTTTTTCAGTAATTCGATCGGTTAGTACTTTGGTGTTTCCATTTAAGAAGGATATTATCTCACTTTTCATTTCTTTTATTTTATTTTCATCAACTTCATGGGTACAATAACCTAAACATTGGCCAATGTGATAGTACAAACATTCTCTTTTTTCATAAGTTTTACATTTTCGTAATGGATAGATTCTATTTAATATTTCTACTACTTTACGGGCCGCTGCTACATTAGGATATGGGCCGAAGAGGTTATTTTTTACTTTCTTAACATTTATTCTTCTTATTATTTTTAAAGTTGGTACTTTATCACTAGTTAGTTCAATATATGGATATGATTTATCATCACGGTAAAGTATATTATATTTGGGATTATATTTTTTGATAAGATTTATTTCTAGAAGAAGGCTTTCCATTTCGGTATTTGTTACTATGTATTCAAAGTGATCTATTTCTCTTACTAGCATCTTTGTTTTACCAGTATGTTCTCTTTGAAAATATGATGATAATCTATTTTTTAGATTTTTACTTTTACCGACATAGATAACGATATTATCTTTATTCTTCATAAGATAGCAACCTGGTAAATGAGGTACTAAAGATAGTTCTTCTTTAAACATATTAATCACCTTCTTTTTATATAGGTTATTATAACACATTATTTATTGTTTTTAAATAGTAAAAAAGATCTTAGTTTCAGTAAAGAACTTAAGATCTTTCATTTTTCTAAATGGCGGAGTAGGAGGGATTTGAACCCTCGCAGCAGTTTCCCACTCTATACCCTTAGCAGGGGCACCTCTTCAGCCTCTTGAGTACTACTCCGTGACTACATATATAATTCTATATTAAATTGACTGAAATGTCAACTAATTTTAGCCATTTTTATATCTTCTTTATC
>CAKPAL010000095.1 GCA_934132925.1 uncultured Bacilli bacterium | reverse complement strand
TTACCTAAAACATTACTAATAATATTACTATACTTATTATCATAACTAACTAGTTCTGAAGCAATACCAATATAGCCATCTTCATTTTTGATAGTGTTTAAAGTACTATCATCAATGTATCTTCCTGTAATAACGGATAATGGGTAGAAGGTTGCTCTACCTAAATTATTGTTTTTTAGATAATAGATTAGTTCTTTAGCAGTATTCGGAGTATCTACGACCAAGTAAGAAGATGCTCCTCCTAAAGCAGTATTTATGCTGATACTATACTTAGAAGGTACTTCTATTAATGAAGAAATAGTATTATGTATTCCGGTAAACTTAGGATTATCCAATATTGTTTTTATTTGTTTTGGTACTGACATGTTGTTATTTAAGTTATTTTCTAAGTAATCTATTTTATAGGTAGTGCTATCAATGTCTCTATTATTTTTAGTTATGATTGCATTGATATTATTCTTTTTATTTATTAGATTGTCAATTTTATTTTTTGATTCATTGATGTTATTATTAATATTATTTATTTTATTATCTAGTATTTCTATATCATTATGGTAATTAGTAAGTTTAGCTTTAATACTAAGTATTTCTTCTTTTAGGGTAATAATGTTATTACTGATAAGAGATGTTTCTCCTTTATATTTGTTTCTTTCTTGTAATAATCTGATATCAGAAGTAATTTTTTCTTCTTTTTTGGTTAGGTCTATTAGAAAGACTTGACTTTTATTAATATTTTCTCTTACTTCTTTTAATTTGTCTTTATATTTAAGTATATCTATATCATAAGTACTAGTACCTGCTGCTGCAGAAGTTATTTCATTTTGAAGTTCTTCGATTCTTTTCTTGCCTTCTTGATACTCAAAATTTAGATCCTTAATTTCTTTAGCTATAACTGCTACTTCAATATTAGATAGTCGATCTTTATAATCAATATACTTTTTAGCTTTAATACTAGCTTCTTCTAGTGGTATAATATTACTATTTAATTCATTTATGATGTCATTTACTCTATTTAGATTTTGGTTAGTTCGATCTAGTTTTCTAATTGCTTCTTCTTTTCTTCTCTTATATTTTAAAACTCCAGCGGCTTCTTCAAATATTATTCTTCGATCTTCTGGTTTATTTGATAATATTTCATCTATTTTACCCTGACTGATAATATTAAAACTTTCTTTCGCAGTACCACTATCAGTTAAAAGTTCAGTAATATCTTTTAATCTTACTCTTTCATTATTAATATAGTATTCATTTTCCCCTGTTCTAAAAGCCATTCTCTTTATTGATACTTCACTATAATCGATTGGAAGACTACGATCAGTATTATCAAATACTAAGGTTACTGAGGCACTATTAAGAGGTTTTCTACTTTCACTACCAGAAAAGATTACATCTAGGGAGGTATCTCCTCTTAGACTCTTCATGGATTGTTCTCCTAGTACCCATCTTACGGCATCTACTATATTAGATTTTCCTGATCCATTAGGTCCTACTATACCATTAATATTTTTACCAAATTCTATGGATGTTTTGTCTGCAAATGACTTAAATCCATAGGCTTTTATTTCTTTTAAATACATATATTTCACATCCTACTTCTTTATTTTAGCAGATTTTATAATAAAAATCTAGTTAATTTATTATATTTATATATTTATTGT
>CAKPAL010000094.1 GCA_934132925.1 uncultured Bacilli bacterium | reverse complement strand
ATAATGGAACCACAATCCACCGTGTTAACCACTTCACCAATTCCGCCATAAGACAATATCAATGATATCATATATTTTTGTTTTTGACAAGTATTTTCTTTAAAAAACATTTAAAATATGATATAATACCATAGATGAAAGGAAGAAGTGTATTATGAAGGTTGCATTGGTAACGGGTAGTTCTAGTGGTATTGGAAGAGAAATTGCTAGTAAATTGGCTAGTGATTATGAAGTTATATTACATTATAATAGTAATTATAATGAGGCTTTTAAATTAAAAAATGATATTGATAATAAGTATAATAGGGATACTCTTTTAGTTAAAGGTGATTTATCTAATGAGGAAGATATTAATAATATAATTAATGTTATTTATGATAGGTATGATAAGATAGATGTTCTTATTAATAATGCTGGTATTGCTATTGATACAATGTTTGAAGATAAGAATAAGGATGATTTTATGAAGATATTAGAAGTTAATCTTATTGCACCATTTCTTTTATGTAAAAAGATTGGTTTAAAGATGAAAGAAAATAAAGAAGGAGTAATTATTAATATTAGTTCTACTAATGGAATTGATACTCCTTATGTAGAGAGTTTGGATTATGATGCTTCTAAAGCAGGACTTATTTCTTTGTCTAATAATATTGCTAATTATTTAGCACCTTATGTTAGGGTTAATACAATATGTCCTGGATGGATTAATACTAATATGAATAATAATTTAGATGATGATTTTATTACTAGTGAGAAAAATAAGATATTATTGGGAAGATTTGGTGAGGCTTATGAGGTAGCTAATCTTGTTTATTTTTTAATTAGTGACGAGGCTAAATATATTAATAATAGTATTATTAGAATAGATGGAGGTAAGAAATGTTAGAGGATTTTATTAAAAGTAGTAATGTTGATTTAAAAGAGATTAATGATAAAATAGATTCAATTGAAGAATATAATAGTGAGAAAGTTCTTAATGCTTTTATAGATAATGGTATTAGCGAGGTTCATTTTAATAGTACTACTGGTTATGGTTATAATGATATTGGTAGAGATAAGATAGAGGATGTGTATGCTAGTATTTTTAGAACTGAGGCGGCTTTAGTTAGATGTCAATTTATATCTGGTACGCATGCTCTTACTACTTGTTTTTTTGGGTTATTAAGACCAGGAGATACTCTTTTGTCTATTAGTGGAAAACCTTATGATACATTAGATAGTGTTATTGGCTTTAATGATAATCCTTCTTCTTTAAAGGCTTATAATATTAATTATAGTCAAATTGATTTAGTAGATAATGATTTTGATTATGATGGTATTAGGGATTATTTAAGTAATAATAAAGTAAAAGTAATTGAGATACAAAGAAGTAAAGGTTATAGTACAAGAGAGAGTATTGGTATTGATAAGATAGAGAAAGTTATTAAATTAATTAAAAGTATTGATAAAAATATTATTGTTATGATTGATAATTGTTACTGTGAACTTGTTAGTACTAAAGAACCTACTGAAGTAGGAGCGGATATTTGTGTTGGTTCACTTATTAAAAATCTAGGTGGAGCTATTACTTCAAATGGTGGTTATATTGTTGGTAAAAAAGAGTTAGTAGAATTATGTGCTGATAGACTTAATGTTCCTGGACAAGGCAGGGAAGTTGG
>CAKPAL010000093.1 GCA_934132925.1 uncultured Bacilli bacterium | reverse complement strand
AGTCCTCCTGGTAGAGAAGTTGGTAGTTCTTGTGGTGAGTTTACTAAACATTTTTATCATATGGAAATTGAAACTGAAGAGCAAAGAGAAGAATTTGATACTTGGAAAGTTAAACATTTAGTTAAAGAATAAATATATATATTAGAATATTGCTTTTACTTTTGGTTTGTGTTATTATTTAAGTAGGAGGATATGATATGGAAAAGAAAAATACAGGTTTGATTGTTTTGGTTGTTATACTATGTTTATTAGTAGGAGGGCTTGGAGGTTATATTATATGTGATAAAGTTATCAATAAGGAAAATGACATCGATAATAATGTTGTGAAAGATATTAGAATTGATACTGAAAAAGATTATGTATATGATGCTGATTATTCTTATGATAATAAGTATACTGAGTTTGTCAGAAAAGATGGTAATGATAAAGTTATTAATATAGATAGTTATGGATTATCTGTTAGTGGTAGAATTGGTAAACAATATTTATCAGATTTAAAGGTTCCATATTTGAATATTAATTCTGATTATGCTAAGGCATCTAATGAAGAAATTAAAAAAATATATATAGAATATACAAAAAGATTTGATGCTTGTGCAGAAATTGATCAAGATAAGGCTGTTAGTTGTTCACAAATACTTACATATAAGACTTTTAAATATAATGATATCTTGTCTGTCGTTATTATTTCTTCAATTCAAGCTACTTCTAAATGGGTATTAAATTATAATATTTATAATATTGATTTAACTTCTGGTAAGGAAATTAAATATTCTGATATGGTATCGACTCTTGGTTATGATAATGATACTTTATTGGATGAAGAAAAAGAATTACTTAAAAATAAAATGAATGAGTTATGGGGAACTGATTTTGACTTGAATACTTCATGTTTTGCAGAAGATAAGAACTGCTATAACACTGCTAATAAAATGTTGGAAACTTCTATAAATGATGGCAGTATTTTGTATTTTGTAAACGATAATGGTAATTTGAATATATTAGTTGTTCCTTATGCTGATTTTGTACAAGATGGAAATATTAATAGGTATTTGATTGAGGTTGCTAAATAGTAGCCTTTTTCTTTTATATAATTTTTCGAGTATGAGACCTAGGCTCAGACTCGCCTTACGAGACTACAGGCTCGGAAGGTAATAAAAAGATATTGTAATTTTGATATAATTCTATTATAATATTGTTGGTGATTGATATGAGTCAGTATTTTGATAATGATAAAAATATTAAGAATGATAAAAGATTAATTAAGTTTAATTTTAATAACAAAGAATTTTCTATATATAGTGATAATGGGGTGTTTTCTAAAGATAGATTTGATTATGGGACAAGAGTTTTACTTAATGGTATTGATATAGAAAAGCTTTCTGGTAATGTACTTGATCTTGGATGTGGACTTGGAGTAGTAGGTATTATACTTGGTACTTTTAATAAAAATATTAGTATAGATATGATTGATGTGAACTGGAGAGCTCTTGATCTTACTAAAGATAATCTTAAACTTAATAATGTTAAGGCTGATGTATTTGTTAGTAATGTTTATGATAATGTTGATAAGAAATATAATTATATTATTACTAATCCTCCTATTAGAGCTGGTAAAGATGTTATAAGAAGTTTTTTATTTGATGGTTATGATTATTTAGAAGATGATGGAGTAATATATTTTGTTATGAGGAA
>CAKPAL010000092.1 GCA_934132925.1 uncultured Bacilli bacterium | reverse complement strand
ATCTCCATCAAGTGTATCAAATATATCTTTATAATCTTCTAATATAATAGTATCACAATTAATATGACCATGATCTGCTACTACAATAAGTAATGTATCATCAGATATAGTATTATATAATTCTTCGGTTTTTTTATTAATTAATTCAAAATACTTCTTAGTCTCATTACTATCAGTACCAGTAATATGCATAGTAGTATCGGGTTCAGGATTATAGACATAAATGTAATTTTTATCTTTAACATTTAAACTACTTTTAATTTTACTTATCATATCATCGATATCTTCATATTTGTTTTCATTAAATGAGGCAATTAATTTAGCATAATGCTTTCCCTCTTCATTAATTAATTCACAAATATCTTTATATGGAAAATATTTTCTAGCTAGTGATACACTATCAGCATCTATATCAGTATCTTTAATCTTATTGGTAAACATTGTTACTATTTTATTTTCTTTTTTAAAATATAAGTCCCAAGCAAGCCAACCATGTTCCACTGGTGTAAGACCAGTAAGCATTGATGTAGTTGAAGCCGTTGTAGTAGCAGGTACTACTGAAGATATTTCTTTTAACATATTTCTATAGAGAAAACTATTTTTTCCTAATAATCTTTTTATTAATTTTGAGCCCATTCCATCAAATAATATAACTACTACATTTCTTGGTTTATATTCTTCTAATATTTTATCAATATCATCTAAAGTGTTATGATAGACATCAAGTTCAAAATATCTTCTAATACTAGATGCTAAACTAACAATACTATTATCATATTCTGGCAATATTAATCTATTCATTTTATCTACTTCCTTTCTTTTAATATTTATCTTCATTTAAGATTACTGCTAATTCTAAAGCGAGTAATAATACCTCTTTCTTTTTATCGATATTAGTAAAACCTTCTAGACTTCTTTTGTCCCATACAGTACTATCCAAATTATCACCTGCATAATAAAAGGTAAAATATTTCATATTTAATCTTTGACAAACTGAAGCAATTACTGTGCCTTCCATTTCTACACAGACTGCTCCATTATCTTTAAAGTATTTTATTTTATCTTTAGTCTCTCGATAAAAGGCATCAGTTGTCCAAGTAAAGCCTTCAGTGTAATCAAAATTATATTCGTTTAATATCTTGATAAAATCTTCTTTATAATCAGGATTAATTTCTATTGTTTCACTCGGTAAAACATAATGATAACTAGTTCCTTCATCTCTAAATCCTTTAGTAGGAATAATAATACTACAATCTTCTATTTTGGAATCAAGTACACCACAATTACCAAAAATAATAACTTTTTGAACACCAGCAGAATATAACTCTTCAATATCACCAGCAATCCAAGGACCACTTACTCCTGCCATAAAGAAAACTATTTCGATGTCTTTGTATTTTATTATATAAATATTCCTTTCCATATTGGCACATGAAAAATATCCAACTTCAAGGGCACTATATTTTTCTATAACATCATCAAATAAATGTCTAGAAAATACTCCCACTGCTACCTTAGGTAACTTAATATTTTTATCTTGTCCTTCTCTAAATTTAATACCATGAGCCTTAATAAATCCTTCTTCTTCACTAAACTTAATCATTATATCAATCTCCTTTCTTTTATTAACATCTTATATAGAAAAAACCGAAGACAACTATTCAATATAAGAATAGTGACTCCGGATTTTATTAATTATAAAATACGTGTAGGTTTTATCCCGAGATAGCTTTATATATCTCCTCACTTGTTATAACTATATAATTTATTTTATGTTTTGTCAATCATTTATTACACTTTTGTAAATTATTTA
>CAKPAL010000091.1 GCA_934132925.1 uncultured Bacilli bacterium | reverse complement strand
ATTGTCTTACTTCCATCTGTTGAATGCGTTACAACTAATGTATATGTTTTTTGGTCGATTTTGGTAAATGTTCCTTTTGTTCCTTCACTTATAGTTATATCATCTGCAGTAAAACCATAAGCATATTCCTGAAAAGTAAATGTGTATGTTACTGTTCTTGAAGTACTGGTATTTTTAGTTATAGTGGCTTTCGGTCCAGTTCCATCTCTATATCTTGAATATGTTAGAGCCGTATTGTTATTACCACTAATATCGGTAAAAACATTTTCGGATATATCTAAACCAAGGGTTGATGAAACTGCTACTCCAGATATATTTAAATTATATTTTCTATCGTTAACTTTAGTAAATGTTCCTTTTGTTCCGTTTGTTAATGTTATGTTATCAGCAGTAAAATTACTTAATCGTTTATTCGAAATAAAAGTATATGTTCCATTTACATCTGATGAAGTACTTTTAGCTGATATACGATCAGCATTCATATTTTGTTTTATTTCTGTTTCAGTTAATGCTCTATTATATATTTTTGCTGAATATACTTTGCCATTAAGATTATAACCAGTATTACAGCCAGTTGGATTAGGATTACATCCTATTACCATTGGTGTATTATTTGCTGATTTTATAACAGTATTGCCGACTTCTTTTGTATCTACTAGTACACTATCAATATATAATTTAGCTGTAGTTCCATCAAAAGTACCAGTTATAGTGTGAACATCATTTGTTTGATGTTTATCTTTACCTGCCAGAGTAATTTTAGTACCACCATCTTTTGTGATAATAAATCGTGGTGTTCCATCTGTTCCATAATATAAAGCTATACCAGTGGATTCGTAATTACTAATTATATTGACTGTTTTTTGAACATCGTATGAACTAACAATTAAATAAGCTTCTAGTGTAAAAGCCGTCAGATTATCTATATTGCCTATATTTACATAACTATTTGTTCCATCTAATACTATTGAATTATTTTCCCACGTTGATGAAATTACTTCACCATCATAGTTACCAGATAAATCTTTCCATGTAGTAGTATTTGATGAATGAGAATAACCTGAATTATTATTACCATCATAATATCTTATTAAACCATCTTTTACTATCATATCTTGTCCTGTTATTAATAGTTCAGGAGAAGTTGTATCAATATTGGTATCATTTATTAATGTCATACTTTCTGATTTTACAATATTACCAGAGTTTGATAATACTCCAAGTGTTACATTAGTAGTACTATTACCATTATTTTTTATTTGGATATATACCTTTTTAGTGGTACCATTTTCTATACTTCCTGTTGGAACAGCAGTGTCAGTAAAATTATGAGTTACTCCTACTTCGATATCAGTACTTTTAGTTATATAAAATGAAGCATAATTTAAAGTAGTATTACTTGTATTGTTTAGATTTATTACTGCTACTCTAATATCATTTGGTTCTAGTTCAAGCTCTATTGTTTCAATTATATCGTCTTCGCTATTTAAATTAGCATTAATACTTATTGGATTATCTATTTCTGCTGATGCTGTAAACATAGCATAAGTAGATCCTAATCCTAATCCTATTAGTCCTATAGTTATAATACCTAATAAATATAATGTTTTTACTGATATTTTTTCTTTCATATATTGGCCTCCATATTTAAAAAGATTATGAAAAATTACTAATACTTCTACTAATTGCCCCATAGTTTTGATATTCTTATTTCTCTACCTTACTATATAATAATATCATAAACTTAGTATAAATACAATAGTAAAATTGTTAAAAAAAATACCTTTATATTATGGTATCTCCTTTAAATTTTGGTATAAAACTCTCACTTTGACTTTCTTCTTCTTGAA
>CAKPAL010000090.1 GCA_934132925.1 uncultured Bacilli bacterium | reverse complement strand
TCCTAGTTGCTCTATTGGTTCATGTGTTGGTCCATCTTCACCAACTCTTATACTATCATGAGTAAAGATATAAGTTACTGGCAAATCCATCATAGCACTCATTCTAATTGATGGCATCATATAATTAGAAAATGCTAAAAAAGTACTACCATAACTTCGAATATTAGTAAGAGCAAGTCCATTTAAAATTGCTCCCATAAGATTTTCCCTGACACCAAAATTGATATTTCTACCAGCATAATTATCTACTGAAAACTCTTCTTTTCCTTTTAGATATGTTTTAGTACTGCAAAATAAGTCAGCACTACCTCCCATAAAGTTTGGGATAAATGTTCCTATTACATTCATTATTTGGTAATTTATATCTCTCATTGTTTTATCTTCAAAAATCTTACTAGCATCAACAACAGCATCAATATCTAATGATATTTTTTCATTTTCAATTACTAAATTTATTCTATCTTTTTCTTCATCAGAAGAGTTTGCTATATACATCTCATATTCAGAATACCATTCTCTATAATAGTCTTCAGTTCCATCTTTGATAAACTTTAAGGCTGCATTACGATCTTCTTCACTATAAGTAAAGGCTGGTCCTCCTTTTAGTTTAGTTCTTATTTGTTCTAAATCTTCCTTATCAAGATTTGAATGAATTCTATTAGTTCCTTCATATTTGGAATATTTTCCTAATTTTGTTTTTATTTCAATTAAAACAGGTTTCTTACTCTTTTTAGCCTTTTCAATAGCATTAGATATTTCACCAATATTCTCACCATCTTTAACAACAATTACTTCCCAATTCATTGATGTAAAACGATCTGGAATATTTTCATACATGGCTTTATCTAAATCACCATCAGCGGTTACACCATTGCTATCATATAAAACAATTAGATTATCTAATCCTAGATTACCCGCTAATGAAGCGGCTTCATATGATATTCCTTCCATTAAATCTCCATCAGATACTAATGTATATATATTATAATTAAAAACAGTATTCTTTTTTCTATTAAAAGTACTTTCTAAATATTTTTCTCCAATAGCCATCCCTACTGATGTAGCAAAACCTTGTCCTAATGGTCCAGATGTTACTTCAATACGATTATTTAAATTATATTCAGGATGACCAGTACATACTGATGATATTCTTCTAAAATTTTTTAATTCATCTAAATTATATTCATCTAATAAATAATACATTGTACTATATAAAATAGCACTACCATGACCAGCACTTAAAACAAATCGATCTCTATTACACCATGCTTTTCTTTCTAAATCAAACTTTAAGTGATATGCAAATAATGTATATAGTGTTGGTGCTATATCTAATGCTATTCCTGGATGACCACTACCAGCGGTATCGATCATATCTAGCGCTAATAATCTTATATCATTTACTATTCTCTTTTCATTTAATTTCATATTCATAACCTACCTTATACCTTAATTCTATCATAAAATACCATAAAATAAAAGAAGAAATGTTATTTTTCTTCATTATTATACTTATTTTTATGTAAATTAATATCTTTTAATTTATTAAATAATAATATTTCTTCTTTTTTAAATACAATATCTTGATTATTACTATTAATCATATCAATAATATCATCTATATTATACCATTTTACATATTGTAATTCTTCTTTTTGAATACTAAAATCTTTTTCTTTTAAATTAGATATTACATAGTAAGGATACATATAATGATTATTATATTCTTCTATTACAAGATATTTAGGTAATAACTCATGTATATCTTTTTTATTTATTTTAAGACCTACTTCTTCTTTTACTTCTCTAATAGCGGTCTCAATAGGATTTTCATTATATAAACTATGACCTGCTATTACACCTAATTTATCAGGAGAAAATCTTCTATTTTTACTTCTTCTTTGTAATAATACTTCATTATTATCATTTATTATATATATAGTTACTTCATTATGTAATTTATTTCTATTATGTAACTCTTCTCTTTCTAATATTTCATTAGTATTATT
>CAKPAL010000089.1 GCA_934132925.1 uncultured Bacilli bacterium | reverse complement strand
ACTTTTTTATAATATGTCTATAGGCAGAAAAGAACTTTTTATAAAAAAGTGTAACATATGATTGATTTCTCTAGAAAAGATAAAAATTACCATCTTGATATTTCTTGACAAAACCTGATTTTTATTATAAAATAATTACCTATGGAAGTGATAGTATGAATAATATTAATAATCAATTAGAGACTGCTAGATACAATTATAATTATTTTATTATGAAAATGATTATAAGAATATTACAGGTATGTTTTAAATTATCTTGTATATTATTAATTAGTGATATATTTAATTATACCATTATTAATATAATAACTATTATTTATACTATTATATCATTATTTAGTATATACAATATAATTATTAATTATAATAATATAATTGAAGATATTAGAACTACTCTTGGTATTGATAAATTATCATTTGAGATAGATGTAAATGTTATAAGTAACAATTTATTTAAAGGATTTTTAAGTTATGGAAAATAATTTTTATGTTGGTGATATATTTCATAAGAGAAGAATAAGTAAGGAATCTTATACTGAAAAGATGGTTCTTTATAATAGTAATAATGATAATTATTTGGATTTAATTAATGATAAAATTTATACTACTGATAAAAAGGAAAAAGATTATGTAATATCTGGTAGTTTAGAAATAATCGATATTAATGATTTAAAAGATGACTATCATTATCTTTTAATCAGACATAATGATAGTCATATTAAGAAAAAGAAGAAAAAATTTAATTTTAAATAAAAGGAAAAATAATAATGAAAAAGAATGAAAACATTTATATTTATGAAGTACCATATTGGAAAAAGAAAAGTGAATATGTTGATGATAATATGGATATTGTATATAATATGAGAGTAGGGCATATAGATAAACATAATAGATGGCTTCCCATCACTTTAGATATAGCAAAAAATAATTATGAAAAACTATTGCATGAAGAATATTTTTTAGGAGTAAGTGATGAAGATGCTTTCTTTACAATATTTGATATGGATTACAATAGGATACCTTTAGTAGGGGCAAAACAACAATCAAAACAAAGATTATTAAAAAGAAATACTAAATAGAATAATAAATAGTATTTCTTTTCATATATTTAACTAGGTGATACTTCTATGAACAATACAGTAATGGCATTTATTTTAACTTTACTAGCGGGCTTATCAACGATGATAGGAACAATTTTTATTTTTATAAAGAATAAGAATACTAATAATATTGTTTTGTCTTCACTAGCTTTTGCAGCAGGTGTAATGATATGTGTATCAATAACTGATTTAATACCAGAATCAATTAATTTACTAAATAGTAGTTTAACTGGTTTAAATATCATTATAATATCTTTTTTGGCGGTATTACTAGGTATAATTATATCAATGTTAATTGACTATTATTTACCGGATAAGCCCACTATTGAAAATGATAAAAAACTATATCGAGTCGGTTTTATTATGGTAATTGCCATAGTACTTCATAATATTCCTGAAGGTATTGCTACTTTTGTTGCTACTTCTAGTGATATTACTTTAGGATTATCTCTATCAATAGCTATTGCTATGCACAATATTCCAGAGGGAATTAGTATATCAGTTCCAATTTATTATAGTACTGGTAATAAAAAGAAAGCTATTTTATATACAGGAATATCCGCTATTTCAGAACCTTTTGGGGCTCTTCTGGCATATTTATTTTTAAGGAATGTAATGAATGATTTAATACTGGGCATTCTATTTTCTATAATTGCTGGTATTATGCTTCAAATATCCTTCTGTGAACTATTACCAACCGCTAGAAGATATAATAATAGTAAAAGACTATACATTTTCTTTTTAATAGGTGTATCATTCATGTTAATAAAGTTTATTTTATAGAAAAGCTTCTACTGATGGTAGAAGTTTTAAATTAAACATATTAAAATATATATCCTATGCTTATATATAATAGATATGGCTGATATATTGTTATTAGACCTAAGGCTAATAACAACACTTTAAGACCTAGACT
>CAKPAL010000088.1 GCA_934132925.1 uncultured Bacilli bacterium | reverse complement strand
GGCTATATTGGTATTGCTTCAGAACTAGTTAGTTATGATAATAAGTATAGTAATATTATTAGTAATGTTTTAGGTAACATTATTATCGTTGATACTATTGAAATGGCTAATATTATCAGTAGTAAAATAAATAAAAAGTATAAAATAGTAACTTTAGATGGTCAAGTTATTAATGTAGGAGGTTCACTAACTGGAGGTAGTCAGACAAAGAATGTTAGTCCAATATCTATTAAATATGAAATGGAAGAAGAAACAAAAAAACGAACTATCTTAACTACTAAGAATAAAGAATTACTAAAAGAAATAGATGCAATTGATAAAGAAATAAATAATCATAATAGTAGTCTATATAAATATAAAGAGGAAAGAATAGAATTCTTTAGTAAGAAAGAGATGGCTACAAATGATATGACCTTAATAAATGCTACTTTAGAGGCTAAAGAGAGAGAGTTAAAAGATTTAACTAATATATCAAATAATGAAAGTGAAGAAGATAATCTTATAAATGCTTTATATAAAGTAAAAGAAGAAATATCGGAATTAAATAAAAATATAGCATTACTTAAAGAAAATGAAAACAAATATAACGATACTATTAATGAACTAGAAGTCACTAGAAATCAAAGTAATAGTCTTACTAGTAAGAAAGAGAGAGAACTTAATAATCTAAACATTACTATCAATAGAATTGATGTAAAACTAGATAATTTACTAGTGGGACTTACTAATGACTATAACATGACTTATGAATTTGCTAGTGAAAATTATAAATTAGATATGGATATCGATGAAGCTAAAAAAGAAGTATTAAAACTAAAAGACAATATATCAATTCTTGGTAATGTTAATTTAGATGCTCCCGAAGAGTATGAGAGACAAAAAGAAAGATATGACTTTCTAAATAATCAAAGAAATGATTTACTAGCGGCTGAAAATACTCTATATGATATTATTAAAGAGATGGATGCTGTTATGAAAGATAAGTTCTTAGAGACATTTGAAAAAGTAAAAGTTGAATTTAAGAATGTCTATAGAGAACTATTTAAAGGTGGAAGAGCAGAATTATCACTAACTGATCCTGATAATATATTAGAGACTGGTATTGAGATTAAGGCTGAGCCTCCTGGTAAGAAACTACAGAGTATTAGTTTATTATCTGGTGGAGAGAAGACTTTCACTGCTATTTCATTATTGTTTGCAATACTAAATATTAGACCAGTACCATTTTGTTTATTTGATGAGGTAGAGGCTGCCTTGGATGATGCAAATGTTGAGGCTTTTGGTAAATACTTAGATAAGTATAGGGATAATACACAGTTTATTATTATTACTCATAAGAAGAAAACAATGGAGTATGCTGATATATTATATGGTATTACGATGGAAGAGTCTGGTGTAAGTAAGATTGTATCTGTTAAGTTAGAAGATATTAAGAAAGATTAGTATTAGTCTTTCTTTTTCTTTATCCCTTTCAACCATAAACAAGTTTATGTTTTCCAGGGTATGAGTAAGCCTTTTTATAAAAGTCTTCCTCATAAACAATTTGGGTATTGTATTTATCTTCATTCTATGATATATTTAATATGTAAGGTAAAGAGAGGAGGAACCCTTCATGAGTATAATAAATAGGTTATCAATAATTAACTATCAGTTAACCCAGAATTATAGAGTGGGGGGGGATGTTTCTAACCTTATAAATAAAAGAAATATAGATAAAATAAATAAAGACTATGAAATAACTAATAGAAATATTAGTGATTTTTCGTAGTCTTTTTTGTATTTGTAGTGGAGGTAACATTATGAAAGAAAAAATATCAGTAAAAACATTATATTTATTAGGTATTATAACCATAGGACTAATATTTCTAGGAGTAGGTTCTACTTATGCTATGTTTACTAGTACTATTGAAATAAAGGATCCTATAACTATTTATGCTACTCTAAGTAGTGAAAGTGATATAATTGAAACAATAGATATTGAAATAGAGCCTAATGATATCAGGGTAGCAGTAATAAAT
>CAKPAL010000087.1 GCA_934132925.1 uncultured Bacilli bacterium | reverse complement strand
CACCCCTTCCTTAATTTTATTTAAAAAAGGAGAGAACAGCCCTTTCGGCGTTACCGTACATCATTATATATTAATATTATTACATAGTCAATGTTTTTTTGATTATTTTTTAATTGTCTTTATAAATCCTTATTTTATAAGCATTTATAAGAAAAAGATATATAGTACAAATGTATAATAAATAGAAAAAGATATATCTATTTCTTTACTACAACAGTAGTACAATTAGACATATCTATTTTTTTAATTAAATCCAATAATTCTTTTATTGATAAATTGCTAATTAAACCTATTGGATCTTCTTCTAATTCATTATTATAAATAATACTATCCATAATAATATCATTAATATTTTCAACATTTTCATAAGCAAAAATCTCATTACTTATTAATACTTTTTTCTTTCTATTAAAGTCTTTTTCACTTATTTCTATATTATCTAATTTATCTTTAAGTTTATCTAAAAATTTATTATATTTGTTAGTTTCATTAACTAATGTAATTAATAGATGTGTATCTGTATTAAGTAAACTAATATAAGTAGTATTATTAATAATACCTTCTTTTTTTAGTTTTTCATCAAAAGTACTAGTTTCATCAAATAAAGTAGTAAATAAGATATGCATATATAAATGTAATTGTCTTCTGGTTAATTTAATATTTTTTAGAGGCACTTTTATAGTATAAGCAATTTTAGGAATATTAGTATTCATTGTAATTATTTCTTTTTCTTTTACTACTTTATCATCTTCTTTAAAATCTTTTACTACTATTTTGTTCATAGCCTTAAAATCTTTATTATTTTGATTTTCTCTTATTAAGTTCATTACTTCTTCAGGATCAAAAGATCCTGTTACAACCATAAACATATTAGAAGGATGATAAAATGTGTAATAGCAGGTCTCTAAATCATCTTTAGTAATGCTTTCAATATCTTTTACAGTGCCAATTATACTATTACGATAAGGATTACTATTTAAAGTATTTAATCTTACCTTTTCAAATAAAACCTCTGCTGGTCTATCTTCATACATGTGTATTTCTTCTGATATAATACCCTTCTCTTTCTCTACTGTTTCATCAGTTAAATAAATATTTTGAACATAATTAAGTAAATAATTTATATTTTCTTTTAAATCATTCGTAGCATAGAATAAATAAGTAGTATTTCTAAAAGTAGTAAAAGCATTACATATAGAACCAGATTTAGCAAAGAACTCCATTGGTTGAGGATCTTCTTTTTCTGTAAATACTTTATGTTCTAGAAAATGAGCAATACCTTTAGGAAAAGATTTAATTTTATCTTCTCCAATTGGAATAAAATCATTATATACAGAACCATATTTAGTTGTAAAAGTTACATAATTAGTATAAACATCATCTTTAGTATAAAGAAATACTTCTAAACCATTTGGCATCTTTTCATAGTAGACATCTTCTTCTAATTTCTTTATTTTAATCTTCTCCATGCTCATCCTCCTTTGGCTCTAATGTTAATACTGTATGAAGTGTAACTTTTTTACTTACCTTTATAATTTCATCTTTAGTTACTCTATTAAAAGCTTCTATTCTCTCTTCATCACTATCACTTCCTACTAATACCTTAGAAAAATATGTATTAACTACCGATATTGGATTATCTCTACTAGCTTTAATAGCGGATATAATAGTATTTTTAGAAGATTCTATATCTTCATCCTTAAACTTACCACTAGTTATATCTTTCATACATTTCTTAATTAATTTAATACTCTTATCAATATTCTTAGCCTCTACTCCTGAATTAATAATTAATATATTATCATAAGCTTTAACTGAAGAATTAATGTAGTAGCAGTATCCTTGCTTTTCTCTTACTGTATTAAATAATATAGAATTAGAATTACCTCCTAGTAACTCATTATATAATTTTATTACATATTTTCTTTCATAATCAGTTAAATTATTTAAACTACATAAAAGTAATAATTGAGATTGATTTACTTTATCATATTCCCTATATCTAACTATTCTCTTTCTTATTGGAAGTTCTTTAACTAATACTTTCTTATTATCTTTCTTAAAAGTATCTATCTTAAAATATTCTTTAAA
>CAKPAL010000086.1 GCA_934132925.1 uncultured Bacilli bacterium | reverse complement strand
ACTTCAAGTCCAATAACTGGAATATATTTACTCATCTTTAGCCACCATACCTTTACAACCAAGTATTTCTTCTATTTTATTAGCCATATTAAGTACTAAATAATCTTCTCTTGCCCTACCTGTAATATTTATACTAACCGGCATATTATTAACAAAACCGCTAGGAATAGAAATACTAGGGAATCCTCCAAAATTACCAATCACAAGATGATTACCAAGAATCAAATATTCATCCGATAATTTATCACTAGCTTTATCAAATAATGGAGCAATATCACCACTCGTAGGCATAATAAGACCATCATACTTTTTAAATAATTCATTCATTCTATCAACAATAAGTCTTCTAACTCTAGAAGCATTTAAAAATAATTTTTCCTGATTTTCTTTTTGAAGAACATAACTACCAATAACAAATCTTCTCTTAATAAGTTCCGAAAATCCTTCTGTTCTAGTCTTCATCATAATATCATTAACATTACTTGCCTCTACTCTACTACCAAATGGAATACCAGTTAAATTAGAATTATTACTAGTAGCCTCTGCACAAGAAATAACATTATACACAGGATATATAGCCTCAAGTAACTCCTTACCAAAAGTAACTTCTTCTACTTCAAATCCTAAAGATTTGCACTTATTGATAACCTCTTTAAAATTATCCATAATACCTTTTAATTCATCACTATCACTAACTATCTCCATAGCTTCTTTAATATAAAACAATTTTTTACCTTCAATATCATTATCTAAACCATTAATATAAGAAATATCTTCATTAGGTAAACTAGTCATATCTTTGTCATCATGACCTTTAACTATATCCATAACATAACTTACATCTTTAACACTTCTAGCAAATACTCCAAGATGATCTAAACTAGAAGCAAAAGCAAACAAACCATATCTAGATATTCTACCATATGTAGGCTTATATCCAACGACTCCACCATAAGCAGCAGGTTTTCTAATAGAATCACCTGTATCAGAGCCAATTGCAAAAGGAACAATACCAAGAGCAACAGCGGCAGCACTACCAGCAGAACTACCACCAATCATTCTTTCCTTATTCCAAGGATTTCTAACAACACCAGTGTGTCCTGTAGTACCAGTTCCACCCATAGCAAGTTCATCAAGTACAGTTTTACCCATAAGTACAGCACCCGATTCTTTTAACTTCTTATAAATAGTAGCATCATATAAAGGAATATAATCCTTAAGTATATTTGAAGAAGCAGTGGTAAGTATACCTTTAGTAGAAATATTATCTTTTAAAGCATAAGGTATTCCTCTTAGTATACTATCTCCCTCCATCTCTTCTTTTTTATCCATAATTGTAACAAAACAGTTATATTCATCTTGATATTTTTTAGCCTTACTAATAGCCTCTTCAAATAACATTTCACTAGTAAGATTACCATTATCTAAATTATATCTAATTTCATCAATAAGTTTATTTGTCATTATTCCACCACCTTAGGAACCTTTACTCTATTATCTTCATAATCTTTAACATTAATTTTCATATCATCAAAAGTAATTTCATTATTATATACATCTTCTCTTAAATAATCATCATTTAGTTCTAAATCAAAAGGAAATGTCATTGGTTCTACTTTATCAATATCTTTAATATTATCAATTAAATCCATTTGTTTAAGAATAACATCAAATTCTTTTTCCAAAGTTTCATACTCATTATCATTCATTTCAAACATAAGTTTTTTAGCTAAACTTTCTAATTCACTTTTTGATATCATAACTTCCTCCATTCAAATCATTAATATTATAGCAATTTTATATTCAAAAAACAAGAGACTTTTAATCTTCTCCCTCAAAAAGTCTCTTTTGCATGCCATAAGGATTATCCAAATACAATCTATAAAGATTATATATTTTTGTATCTTCATATTTAGTAATTTTAAAATTATTATCTAAGTCCAATATTACTCCCTTATAATAAGAAATCAAAATAGGAGAATGTGTAGCTATAATAAATTGACTTCCCCTTTTTACTAAATCATCTATCAAACATAAAAGAGTCATTTGCCTTTCTGGTGATAAAGCCGCCTCAGGTTCATCTAAAATATATAAGCCATTATCACCAAATCTATTTTTAACAAGTTTTATAAAAGATTCACCATGTGAACAGTTATGTAAGTTTCCACCATAAGATCTGTAAAGTTTAAAATAATGATCTTCTTCAACTAATCGTTGCA
>CAKPAL010000085.1 GCA_934132925.1 uncultured Bacilli bacterium | reverse complement strand
TAGATACATACCATATTTTTATCTTTTTGATTTACTATGGCATCTAGGGCTATTTGAGTTTTTCCGGTCTTTTTATCCCCTATTATTAATTGTCTTTGTCCTCTTCCTATTGGGTATAACATATCGATACTTGTTAACCCAGTTAAGAACTCTCTTGTTACTAATCCTCTATCCATGATAGGAATTGGTTCATTTTCTATTGGAACTTCAACTAGGTTATCAAATCTTTTACCCGCTATTAAGTCATTACCAAAGATATCGATTACTTTGCCCATTGAGTCCATACTAAATAAGCATTTGAATTGTTTCTTTAATGAATATACTTCATCTCCTGGATTTATTTCTTTTGATACTTCTACTAATGATACTGTGATATTATTTTTTCCTACAGCAAAAACAAATCCTTTGGCCTTTCCTGCTATATCTACTTCTTCATAGTAAGTGATATCATTTAAACCAGATACGATTACAGTATATGGATTTACTTTTATTACTTTACCTACTGAATATATATTATTATTATTTTTTATATCTTCGACTTTTTTGTCTACTTTTTTTAGTTCCATATCACACATTCCCTTCATTTAAACTAAAGTCATATATTTTGTTACGGTAAAGTATTTTTATTCCTTTATAAATACTTTCACTTACTCTAGTCTTTACTTTTTTATCTATATAATCATAATTTTCTTTGGTACTTGGTACAAGTACTACTACTGTTGGATCATTTAATTCGATTAATCTATTTAAATAATCAATAAAATCTTCCATATTGAACTTATTACTTGATAAGTATATTTCATAGACTTTATATTCTTCCGCAGTTAGTTCTTTTTTTAGGTAAGCATTTCTTTCTTCTGGTAGCATTAATTCTATTTTGTATATTTCTTCTGGTGTAAATCTATTTCTTAACTTGACACAGAAGTCATATTTGTTATCATCCTTGACATTTGATAAAAAATCTTTTATTAAGTCTTCGTAATTGATAATAAACTTCTGCTCTATCTTCTTATTTATTTCAAATATATTCTTATCTAGATAACTTGTTTCAGTAAGTAAGTCAATTATGCTTGTATCGAAGTCATAACTTGGTCCTCGCTCACTTAAACTATTATCTTTTAACCCATTCTTTCTTTTTTCTAATTCGCCTTCTAATTCAGAAAGACGTTTTTCTTTTTCATCTATTAAGTAATCATATTCTTTTAACTTATCAACAAAATATGATTTTGATTTTTCATCAACCTGTTTAACAGCATTTTTGAGTACAAGACTCATTACTACTACTAAAAGGATGATAACAACAAAAGAGATAATAAAGTATGTCATATTATCCCACTAATGGATTAAAGAATAGTAATAAGAAACAAAATGCAAATAAGAATAATAAGAATATTGCAAATATTATTAATATTGTCATTATTGAATGTACTACATCATTTTTGGTTTCTGGATTTCTTCCAACTGCTTCTGCTACCCTTCCACCTAATAATCCTATTCCTAGTCCTAATCCTAAAAAGGCTAGTCCTACCATTACTCCTATAGCAACTGCTGTTGCTGATAAAATACTTTCCATAAATAATTCCTCCTTCTATATTTTCCCTATTTCTTTTATTATATGTCCTATATTTGTATCAGTATAATAACATACTTTAGTTATATCTTTCTTTTTTACTAGATAATATGCTAAGCCATTATCTATATATATATTCATTACACTTGGTAATTCTTCTCTTATTCTAATTATATATTTTTCACTATTACGATTAAATTCTTCTGTAGTTAAGGTTTTATCATTAATAGCATCTACTACTGTGGTATCTTTATCTAATCTAACATATTCATTAAATATATCAGTAGCGATATCTTTATAGTTTACTTTTAGTTTGTTTAACATATCGTCATTTGTTAATTCTTTTTTATTTCTTAAATCAATATTTGTGGTAAGAACAACTTCATTATTTTCTTCTTTTTCTTTGACAATATAACTTATTTTTATTGATAGTATATCTTTATAGACACCTTTAGTAATATTCATATCAATAATATTATTTTTATTTATTTCTTCTTGTTTCTTTATGAAGTTATTTTTGATATCTTCACTAACATTATTTATATAAACAAGATTACCTTCAGTACTAACATAGTAATCTACTTTATTACTTATGTACTTATCTATATAATAATGTTTGCCATACTTATGATAATAGGCATACATCCAGTATGTACTCATCGATATAACAAGACATATTATCATTGTAAATACTAAAATAAATCTTTTATT
>CAKPAL010000084.1 GCA_934132925.1 uncultured Bacilli bacterium | reverse complement strand
AATGCTGTCAACTTAACTGATGGTCTAGATGGTCTAGCCGGAGGATTATCTGCAATTGCCTTTTTAGCCTTTGGACTAATAGCTATGGGTAGTTGGTGGATTGAAGGAAATACCGATATGGGAATATTTTGCTTTATCCTTATGGGAAGTATAATGGGCTTTCTTGTTTATAATACTAACCCAGCTAAAGTATTTATGGGAGATACCGGAAGTTTAACCTTAGGAGCCACAATGGCCACTATAGCAATTCTAACATCCCATGAACTTTCACTAGCGGTCATTGGTGGAGTATTTGTTATTGAAACACTAACTGTTATAATTCAAATAGCTTCAGTAGTATTATTAAAAAGAAGAGTATTTCTAATGACACCAATACATCACCATTTTGAAAGATTAGGATGGCGTGAAAACGATATAGTTAAATTATTCTGGATTGCAGGCTTTATCTTAAGTCTATGTGCATTAATATATGGAGTATGGTTATAAGATTACATAAAGTAGTCTTATTTTTCTTTTCCCCTTCAACCATAAACAAGTTTATGTTTTCCGTGGTATGAGTAAGCCTAAGGTCTTCCTCATAAAAAATCATATAATAAAAAATAGATTAGGAAGGTTGTCCTAGTCTATTTATTCTATAAAAATTAATTGAAGGTTTATTAAATAATCTAAAATTAACTGAAGATTCACCAATACCACTAGATATATATAAATCAGTATCATTAACTTTATAATAATTTTCATAATACTTTCTACTACCATAGGGTAAGAAAAAGTTTTTAATATATGGAATATTTATTTGACCATTATGAGAATGACCTGCTAGTACAAGATTAACATTATAATTAGTTAAAATATTATCAATATAATCAGGTTCATGAACTAATATTATCTTATAAGAAATATCACTATTATCATTAAAGTATTCCATTACCTTATTAATATCAGCCTCATTATAACTATAATTATCTACGCCACCAATAAATAACTTATCATTATTACTACTATAAATAATATCATAACTATTCTGTAATAGAGTAAAATTACTATTAGAATAAATATCTTTAAATATTTCTATATCCTTTACATAATCGTGATTACCAAGTACAGCATACTTACCATATTTTGTCTTAATCGAAGACAATTCACTAATTAAATCTTCTTTATCCTTATCAGTAAGAGTAAAATCTTTATCAATTAAATCACCAGTAAAGAAAACAATATCAGGCTTAATAAGATTAATTTCATCAACAATCTCTTTTAATTTATCATTATTAGTAACTCTTAAATAATGTAAATCACTAAAATGAACAACCTTTAAACCATCAAAGTCCTCACCAATAAGAGAAGATTCAATCTTATATTCCTTTGTTATTAATCCACTAGTTCCACCATATCTAGCATATATTATAGTTATAGTTATTAATAAAAATATTATTAAGAAAAATCTAACAATTTTTTTCATACAAGACCTCCTAATAAAAGATATACTAATACTGATAAAGCATTGTGCACAGCATGTATTGTAATTGAAGAAAAAATATTATTAGTTCTATAATATAATAAAGCAAAAACAATACCAAGAGAACCATAAGGAATTAAATATAATAAATCTAAAGGAGTACTAATAAAGCCAATAATATGAAGTAAACCAAATATAAGACCACTAACTAATACATATAAATAC
This sequence comes from uncultured Bacilli bacterium, assembly GCA_934132925.1. Taxonomy (GTDB): domain Bacteria; phylum Bacillota_I; class Bacilli_A; order RF39; family UBA660; genus CAG-302. The sequence continues at coordinate 601 of CAKPAL010000084.1, read as the reverse complement.
TTATTATCAATAACATCCCTAATACTCTTTCTAAAAGTCAATTCTTCACATACTGGAGCATATATACAAGTACAAAAAATCATTAAAAGAGGGGCAGTATCAATATATCCTCTAACAACCTCTTCATTACCAGCAGTAGTCATTTTTAATACATAAGTTAAAATTAAATTACTAATAACCATAATACCAAATCCTACAAGCCAATACTTAAATGATAATTCAAAATTTTTATTAAAATCACTAAAATATTTCTTAAAGTCCTTAATAAGAGTATCCTTATATATAAAGAAATAAATTATTAAAAGTAATAAATCAAAAATAGATAAATAAAATAAATATTTAACATCCGATATAGAATTAACATCAATATTCAATAAAACAAACATAAATGAAGTAAATGTTAAAATTAATAAAATTAGCCCAATACTTTTTAAAGTATTAATTATTTTCTTTTTCATGGTATCACCTTCCATAATATTATATCAGTTATTGACAAAATAATCTACAATATAAAAAAATAATTATAAATATACTAGAAAATGTAAAATATAAATGATATAATTATTAATGAATGAGAGGTAATTATGGAAGAAATAAATAA
>CAKPAL010000083.1 GCA_934132925.1 uncultured Bacilli bacterium | reverse complement strand
TCTACTACCATACGAAGTGAAGGATTATTCTCTGGATTAGGATCTCCACTCTTTGCGGCAACATAAAGTTCCTTAGCAAGTTTTTGAAACACCTTACTTCTTTCACTATCAATAGCACCCTTTTTTCTTTTAATCGTAGACCATTTACTATGACCTGACATAATATCTCCTCCTTACATAATCCTTATTTATCATACTCTTTTTAACCCATTCTTGTCAAGTATATAATAATAATTTAATATCCAATATAAGTAATTAAAGCCGGTCCCAAAATAATAAGTAAAATTAAAGGAATAAAGAAGAATACCGATATAATACTAATTTTCGTAGGAACTTTCGAAATCATAGCCTTAACTTCCATTTTCCTTTTCTCTCTTAAATAATCAACCTGATTATACATCGTATCAATAATACTACTACCATATATATTAGCCTGTGTCAAAGTAAGAATAATATTATTAATATTATCAGAAGGAATCTTACTCTGCATATCCGTTAAACTCTCACTCAAACTTTTTCCAAATTTAGTTTGTCTTAAAGTCTCTTTAAATTCCAAAGAAAGTTCACTGTCAACACTATTAATAGTAATAGATATAGCTTCTGCTAGATTTCTCCCTGTCTGCAAAGACAAAGTAAGTACTTCAAAGAAATAAATAGCTTCAATGTCTAACTTTCTTCTTCTCTCGTTAATTTTAGCATCAAGAAGTACTTTTTCAAAGAAATAATAATACAAAATAGTAATAACAATTGAAAAAATATAACCATACTTATAATTAATAAGTATAAAAAGAAATATCATAATAGAAGTAATCAACCTAATATTAAGAAAAGATAAAGTACTATACTTAGAGGATACACCAAGTAAATTAATCTTATCATTAATTCTTTTAATCTGTCTTTTACTATAAATACTTCTAGACTTATTATCACTCTTCATAATACCTCCTATAAATCTATTTTAGTTATTCTCTTTAACAATAACACATAAATAATAAACATAACCACAATAATACCAATAATCATATATCCCAAAGTAGACTCAAATAAAGGATTAAAGTATTCAGGATTTAAAATATAAATAATTAAAGTAAATATTATTGGAATAATAAATAATACTTTGATAATCATATTAGGCCCTGCTGAAATATTCTTAAGTTCCTCATTAAGCTTCTTTTTATCAAATAAAGTTCTCTCAATTGAAGAAAACACCAGTACAATATTACCACCCGTTTTATTTAATATTGTAAGTGAAGAAGATAAAAAAGTAGCCTCTTCCAAATTAACCCTTTTAGCAAATCTATCAAAAACAGTATCAACAGATAAACCATATTTCATATCCAAATACATCTTCTTAAACTCATCACTAATAGGCTCTGGAAGTTCTTCTGAAGCAATTTTCAATGCTTGAAGCGTACTCTTGCCAGATTTAAAAGCATTATTCATAACAATAATAGACCTTAATAATTCATTCTCAATAAGTTTAGTCTGTCTTTTATAATAAATAACCAAAAAGATATCAAGTAAATACCACCCAATAATAGCATCAATAACCAAAGCAAATAAATTAATACCCGTAGTAAATATACTAGATATAATAGCAAGTATTAAAAATAATACCATAATAATCAATTTATTAGTAATAAAATCAATTGAAGTAATATTATCCCTATGCTTATATTTAATATATTTATCATATTTTCTAGCTTTTCTATTAAAATAACCAACCCTCTTAATATACTTCCTACATTTACTAAGTAAAGAAAAATATACCTTAATTAACCTATCAGTAAGAGGAATAGAATTATCATGAATAGGTTCCATAGCATAAAATGAAACCCTTTTAACCTTTTTCTTAGATATAACTAATTTAACCAATAAAGTGATAATTATAAATAAAATTATAACTATTATCATCTCAATTATTAAATCAATATTCATAATTATCACACTCCTTCTTATTCAAAAATATCTTTAATACTAGTCAAACCTTTTCTAATCATCTTATCATATACAAGAGGTTTTCTCTTATACATACCAAACTCTCCTACTACATTACCCTCACTAGATAAACCTCTCTGTTTATAAGTAAAGATATCTTTTACTATAATATCCCCATCTTTAATACCAGCAAGTTCACTAATAGAAGTTATCTTTCTCTTACCATCAGATAATCTATCAATTTGTACAATAATATCAATAGCATTCTCAATATATCCACGAACTGCCGATACTGGTATTTCCATCTCATTCATAAGAATCATTGTCTCTAACCTATTTAAAGCATCAACAGGATTATTAGCATGAAGTGTTGTAATAGAACCCTCATGACCAGTATTCATAGCTTGCATCATATCAAAAGCCTCTTTACCTCTAACTTCACCAACAATAATTCTATCTGGTCTCATTCTAAGTGAATTTCTAACCAAATCACGAATAGTAACTTCACCTTCACCCTCATAATTAATAAG
>CAKPAL010000082.1 GCA_934132925.1 uncultured Bacilli bacterium | reverse complement strand
TTTTCCACCCTTTCTGATATATTTATTGGCCAGTACTACTGTTTTTAAGTTTTTTAGTAATGTATATGATAGGTATAGGAACATAAATATCATTACAAATACTAATAGTAATAACATCCATACATCCATATATTCATTTGTTATATAATCATGGATTAGATATATTATCTTTAATCCTCCTAGTGAAATGATATTTAGAAGTATATCAATTATTATTTTTTTATTTTTAATTAATAGACCACTAAAAAGGGTTAATGATATGATGATGATGGCTATATAGATATCTAAATCAATAAATGAGGACATAAGATATATCATAAAGATATAACTTATTATTGAGCATGATATGCTTATTATTTCTTTATTACTCATTCCTTGTAATATTCCATATAGTTTTACTTTTGATTCTTCTGGATTAAACTTTTTTATTAGTATTTTTAGAATAATATATAATGATATTACTACTATTATACCAACAAATGCAAAATAAAATATATTATTCATACTATCCCTCTTTTATCATTAAATTAAATTCGTTATTACTATTCATATAGAAGGCTTTGATATCTTTGAATGATAGGTTTACTTCATCATTTTTGATATCAACAGACCCTTCTATTTCTCCTATTATGGGTAAATAATCTTTCATTATAAGTAAGTTATAATCTTTGCTTATGATTCTTATTATTTTGATATTTTCATATTCTCTTAAGCCATTTTCAATATCAAAGATTCTTACTTTAATTCCATCCATTACACTTACCTATATATCTAAACTTACTTTCATCTATATTATCATATTTACCATTTAAGATATCTTCTACATCATTTAATACATCATTTATATCAACAAATTGTCCTTTGATATTGGTGAATGTTTCCGCTACAAACATTGGTTGTGAGAAGTAGTTTCTTAGTTTTCTTGAACGATAGAATACTAATTTATCTTCTTCGGATAATTCTTCTATTCCTAGTACAGCAATGATTTCTTCTAGTTCTTCATATCTAGTTAGTGATGCTAGTACTTTTTCTACTAATGTAAAGTGTCTTTCGCCAATTTTATCTCTATCTATTAGTTTTGATGTTGATTTGAATACATTAATAGCGGGATATAAGCCTAGTTCGGCGATTTTTCTATCTAGAACAATTTGTCCATCCATATAACTCATTACGGTTTGAACAGCATCATCGGTTAAGTCATCTGCTGGAATATAGATAGCTTGGAATGATGTGATTGATCCTTTGTCATTTGAATTTATTCTTTCTTCAATTTCACTTATTTCACCAGCCATATTAGCGGGATATCCATTTTCGATTAGTAATTCTTTTAGGTCGGTTGATATTTCAGCTTTAGCCTGAATAAATCTATAGATGTTATCGATGAAAATTAAGACATCTTGGCCTTTTTCATCTCTTAGGTATTCAGCCATTCTTAAACCTGTTCCTACGGATTTACTTCTTGATACAGGATTATCACCCATTTGGCCATAAACCATGGTCATTTTATCTAATAGGTTTGAACTTCTCATATCGTCATATAGTTCTCTTCCTTCACGACTACGCTCTCCTGCTCCTACAAAGACAGCATTTGAATTGGAAGATGCATAGATATTATGAATTAACTCTTTTATTAATACGGTTTTTCCTACTCCAGCTCCTCCTAGTAATCCCATTTTAAAGCCTTTTTGTAATGGGGCAAAGAAGTCAATTACTTTGATTCCTGTCCATAATGGCTCGGTTTCTACTTTTACTTCTTTTAGTGATACGGTATCGCTCTTTACTTTTACTTTTTTCTCACTTTCAAATGGCAATCCATCTATGACATCACCATAGGAGTCGAATACTCTTCCTAATATTTTATCTGAGTATTCTACTTCTATTCCATCACTTTTTTTTGTTACTATACTTCCTTTTTGTAATCCTCTTGTGGAATATAAGCTTATACAAGTAGCGGATATGTTATTTATTTCGACTACTTCAAAGACATATCTACTATTACCTTCTACTTCAAGAATATCTCCTATTTTGATATCATTACTTGATAATATTATTTCTACAGAAATATCGTTTATTGTTATTATTTTACCTATTTTCATTTGTTTCACCTACTTCCAAGAATCTATATAATTCAAGCATTTCTTCTTTACTTTTTGGAGAGAACTTATTTTGTTTTAGTTTATCTAGGATTACTTTTCCTTCTTTCATTCTATTTTGTAGTTCAATACTCATTTCATCAATATTGGCTAATTCATAGATATCTCTTACTTCTAGGTATTCTAGCAATTTGCTTCTTACTAAGCTTCCTAGTTTTTTTACTTCAGGAGATTGTACTGCTCCTCCTAGTCGGGATACTGATAGTCCATAGTTTAGGGCTGGTTTTTCTCCTTTGGCAAAGTTTTTACTTGATAATACTATTTGGCCATCACATATTGATATTATGTTAGTAGATATATAGTCTGTTATATCTGATGATTTTGTTTCTAC
>CAKPAL010000081.1 GCA_934132925.1 uncultured Bacilli bacterium | reverse complement strand
TCTAAAGAAAAAACCAAATCATCTTTAACAGTCTCTCCAATAAAATGACTATCAGCATCATTAAAACATACCGCTAACACTCTTCTAATCTCTTTAATATAAAAATCATTTAATAAATAACCATCTATTGTAATATAACCATCTGCTTTATATAATCCTACTAATATTTTAGCAAGAGTTGATTTACCAGAACCATTCTTTCCTATAATTGAAATAAAGCTCCCTTTCTTAATCTCTAAATTAAAGTTCCTAAAAAGATAATCCTCTTTATTATATTTAAATGCCATATTAACTATTTTAATAATACTTTTCTCCATAACGTCCCTCTTTACTTATTATATATTAAATATAGTTAAAAAACAAGATAACAAAAAGAAAAAAGGTAGTAATTTACCTTTAATCTAAATATACCGCATAATTTAAAATTACATATTTCTAACTTTTTTTATCTTCGATAGTATCAATCCTCATCTAAATACTTAACTAAAATATCATCTAATTTAGTTTTAGATATAGGTAATTTTAAATACTCAATATTTTCTTTTTGATAATCATTTAATGTAACTAATACTATTTCTAATTTATAACCCGCTACTAAAGATAATTTATTAATAGTTCTTTTAAAATCATTAATATTCCTAACATTATAATTATCTATTCCATATATATCATCTGATAAGAATACTAAGTCAAATGTTTTATTACCACTAAGTAATTCATTTAATTCATTTATACTACCAACCGTTGTTATATTAATATTATAATTCATTAATAATTTTGATAACTCTCTTATATCATTATGACTATTAAGAGCAATTAAAACATTCTTATCACTAGCATCAAAGTATTCTACTTCTTCATTATCATCAATATCTTTTACATCCACATATCTTTGATATAAAGAAAATTCAAATATAACCTTACTACCATCTTTACTTATAAAATTACGACCACTTTGTAAATCAATTAATTTTTCATATATTTCATATTCTATAGATTTACTAGATATTGTATATTTATTATCTTTCTCATATACATCCAAATTATTATATTTAGAATCCACTACTAAAGAAAACTTTAAACGACATTTATTTCTAACTAATAAACTAGATATCCTAATGCTTAAAGTATAATTATCAAAATATTTACTAATAAAATCCACTAAATAAGAAAAGGTCTGTACTATATTAATATCACTACCATAAAGTACTTTAGGTAAAGTATCTATCTCATAATTCACCCCAACATTACTTTTCTCTAATACCCCTTTAATATTATCAATTAAATTACTAGTCTGGTATTTTCTCTCTTTAATACTATAATCACTACTTTCTATTCTAGTTATATCCATTACCCTATTAACTTGATCTACTAATGAAAGAGTAGTCCTCTGTAATTCTTTTATTTCTTCTAAAGATAAAGACACATTATTTTTATTTATTTTTTTATTACTAAAGTTTACTATTTCAGTAAGAGGTTCTTTAATACTTATAACTAAATTATTTATCGTATTTGAAGCTAATTCATTTCTCTTATCTAATAATTCTTTAGTATACTCTAATTCTTTAGATAGTTTTATATCAGGATTTTCTATCGTAAAATACATAATATAAATTATTATTGATAAAGAAAAATTTATTAATAATAAATCAGGAAATATCTTTTGTACTAATATCATTATACCCAGTATTACTAATAAAAAATATACCGGATAATATTTCTTATTCTTTAATTCAGTATGATTAGATATAATAGTTATAATCATAATAATAAAACATACCATTGCTAATAAATAAATAACTTCTACCCCACTACCAGTAGGTAATAATAAAACACCTACTTTATTTATACTTATTGGTAATAAAATAGCAATCATTGATAATATAGCAAATATAACAGAGGATATTATCAAGATTATTCTATACCTATCATTATCTTTATCTTTTAATTTTAATGTTACTATTACTGTATATAAAGTAAATAAATATAACCAAACTACAAAACTTAAAAATAATAACTTTAAAGTATAAAGATATAACTTAGAATCTATCCCAATACCATTACTAACCAAAATAAATGAATATATTTCAACTAAACCAGCTATAAGAGTAGTTATAATCATACCATAATATATTTTATTTTCCAATGTCCTAAAATTTGACTTAAAACAATATAAAGTAAACAATAATATAGAAAATATTACCCCCGTTATTGTAAAACAAATACTATACATATCTTCCTCCTATTCTTTATTTAATTTTATCATAAATTAATTAAAATTACTATACCTTTCATGAAAATCCAAAGTATTTTCATGTCATTCCTAGCCTATAGTCTAGGAATGAATAACATTAAGATATCATATCCATGGTGAAATACTTACTAACCTCTATTTTTCCTATTAAAAAGAAGATAACTTTATATCTTCTTAAAAACACTATATATAAATAATTATTTTAATATTCTAGTTTTACCTTTTCTTGGTACTATTATATTACCATTTATTTCATAAATATTATTATCAAAAATATCTTCTTTCTCT
>CAKPAL010000080.1 GCA_934132925.1 uncultured Bacilli bacterium | reverse complement strand
AGGTACAAAAAATGATTTAATTCTTCTATTTTTCATATTTTCACCTCTAATATAATTGTTTCCTAAAAAATAAATAATATACATTAATTTTCCAATTTTTTAATTTTAGTACCAGAATAATAATAACTTAATATTTCTTGATAATTATATCCATCTTCCGCCATGCCAAGTGCACCATATTGACTCATACCAACACCATGACCATAACCAATAGTAGAAATAATTATTTTATCACCATCTTTTTTTAATGAAAAATCAGTAGATCTAAGACCAAGTTTATTATATAAACTTTTACCAGAATATTCATTACCATTAATAGAAAGAGATATAATTCTATTAGTACTACTTCTTTTAAGAACTTTAAAATCAAAAGTATCCGAGTAAGTTAACCCAAGTTTTTCATAAAAAGACCTAATATCCATTGATGTAGTAGTTCTAAAGGCGGAACTAGTTTTCTCATCCCAAGCAGATTTTACACTTTTTAAATAAGGTAAATCAATATCAAATACCAAAGAAGCCGTTTCTGTATAACCATTACTAGTAGAAAAAAACAAAGCATCAATAACCTCACCATCATATTCCAAATATTCCATGCTAGTCTCATTAACTGCTTCTCTTAACTTATTAATATTATCAGTATAATTATTACCCCAAACAGATTTCAAATAATCATTATCTAAATAAACCTGATTCATAATAGAATCAACAACATCATATTCATTATCTTTATTATATTTCATTCTCTTTAAAGCATAACTTCGTGCCGCCACTGCTTGGGCCTTAAGTGCCTCTTTTTCAAAATAAATAGGCATTTCTCCTGCTAAAACACCTACAATATATTCTTCAAAAAAAACATTATCAATATTTCCAGTATCCATTCTCTTAACTCTAATAATAGTATTAGATACATATTTAAGACTTATTTCTTCTTTTTTATCAATCTTATAAAAATTAACAATACAAAAAGGAATAAAAATAATAATAATAGTAATTAAAAATATCTTCTTCATATCATAACCTCTATCTAATTATATGATATAAAAAAAGAAAAAACTGTCAAAAAAAGAAATGATAATTATCTACCATTTCTTAATAACTCAAAAGTAACATTAGCAGTCTTTCCAATAATATTGGGATCACTTTCCGTAGCAAAAGCTAAATCAAACATTGTTAAACAACCTTGCGGACTACGACAATTTTCAATACCAACTGTACTACCTCTATCAAGAACAATAGCAATAAAAGGATCCATACCAGAAATACCACTTACCCTAAATATCGAATAAAAAGGAAATATTCCATCCGCCGCTAATATTCTAACACTGCCATATTCATTATCATCATAATAAACAGACTCATATAAATTATGACCAGTCGAAGTAATACCAGAACATCCTGCACAATCCGGACCATAACCAGTTAAATTACCAACCTCTGTTCTAAGTACTTCTCTATCATAAAACAAACCAGAATCATCAGAAGGTTCTTCACTAACAACTTCATCATTAGAATCATTTTTAATTTCTTCATTTTCTTCAGATTCATTATCCAAAGGAACGATAATATCATTATTAACTGAATTAACAATTATTTCTTCTTTCTTAAAAAGAATCAACGTCTTATCAGCCATCTTATCAAAATTACTATTACTAACAGTTATATTTTCATCATTGCTATTACCATAAAAAATAAAAGCAAAAAACAAACCTACTAGTAATAATTGTGAAGAAATAGTAATAACCTTAGCAGTTATACTCTTCATTAATCTCACCTCTTAATATTTTAAAGCATATTAATTGTAACATTATTTTTAAAAAAAGTCAAATATTGCCTTCGCATTAGCAGTAGTAGTAGCCGCTACCTCTTTATTAGATATCCCTTTAATTGAAGCAATTTCATTAGCAATAATAGGAATATATTTAGGACTATTATCTTCTCCTCTGTAAGGACTAGGTGTAAGATAAGGACTATCAGTTTCCAATAAAATATATGACAAATCAATATCTTTTACGACTTCTTTAATAGTTTTAGCATTTTTATAAGTAATTATACCTCCAATTCCCAATTTATATCCAATTTTTACAAATTCCCTAGCCATTTCTACAGAGCCACTAAAACAATGAATACTACCCGTTAATCTATATTCCTTTAATATATTATATGTATCTTGTATACAATCTCTACTATGAACAATAATAGGTTTATTATATTTACTAGCAATATCAAGCTGTTTCTTAAAAATATAAACCTGTTTTTCTTTATCAGTATTATCATAATGATAATCAAGGCCAATCTCCCCAACAGCAACAATTTTTGAATTATCAAGATTATCTTCTAAAAATTTAAAATATTCCTCTTTAAAATCATCTAGTTCTGTAGGATGAAAACCAATAGCACCATATACAATATCATATTTATTTACAAGTTCTAAAACTTCTCTATTAGAATTGATATCACAACCACTTACAATAATTTTCTCTATACCATTATTTCTACATTCATTAATTACCATTTCAATATCATCATAATATTCACTTAAAACATGACAATGTGTATCAATATACATAAATATACCTCCTAATAAAAAATCATACTATAAAAAGTATAATTATTTAACATAAAATTCAAAAA
>CAKPAL010000079.1 GCA_934132925.1 uncultured Bacilli bacterium | reverse complement strand
CGTCAACTTAATTATACCAGAATGGTATCTTTTTTTATATTAAATTTGTAACATATGTATTATAACTCAACATTTTGATAAGATTTTATTAAAACATTTTTTAGAAATATTTTAATATATTGCCTATGCTTATATATGATAGATATGGTTGGTATACTACTTATAGACAATTTACTTGGCTATAAGTAGCACAGCAAGACATAGGCTTGGTGTGAACATGAAAAAAAGTTTAAACATATTGTCTAAACTTTCTATTAGAATGCAGCTTCAATATTAGCACCAGTAGATGCTCTTACAGTAACAGTTCCACTTACTGTTTTTCCAGAATCTGCTCCAGTTTGATCGCCACCAGTATTTTGTAAATATACTACAAAATATTGAGTAACGCTACCATTTACATTATTAGCTTTAGCAGGTAGTGCTACTCCTGTTGCTAATGTTCCTGTAGTAAGATTAACAGTTCCAAGAGCATTTCTACCAGTCATTTTGGCCCATTTAATACCTGTAGTACCATTTACTGTTATTTCAGTATCTACTGATGTAGCATTGGTACCACCATTATTTATAACTAATTCATATACTTGACATACTGTATAGTTATTCTTATCTACACAATCGTTTGTAGTACTAATTGCAGTAGTAAGTTGGTTAGTTGTATGACCTGTTACTGTTCCATCATAAATAGGAATTAAGTCTCCAGTACCTTTACTAACTTTTTTTAAACTTGCTATTGATAACTGTACATCTAATGTTTTACCAGTAATAGCATTTGTATTAGTTGCACTAGCACTAAAATAAGCGTAGGCACTTCCAGTTATTGCTATTACAAGAAGAGCTACTCCTGCTACAGCATACATTAGTGGCTTATTCATTCTTTTTTCTTGATTATTTTCTTCAAACATCTTTCTTCCTCCTACTCTACATATGAATTATAACAAATAATACTTATTTTTTCAATACTATTTTATATAATTTCTTCCATTTATGTCTATAAAGGTATCTTCATTAATACCTGGTAAGTTTAAATCTGGAATTAGTTTTTCTTCTTCCTTAGGTTTTACAGACTCTTGTTCTTTTTCAATATCACTTTTATAATTTACTAGTGTTCTATTATCTTTAAATAATTTACTTCTATTTACTTTTGATGGTTCATAACTATCTATTATCCAGAACTCATATAGTATTTTTAATATTGGTGAATTCATTACCTCATCTTCTAATTTCTTTTCTTTTTCTCTTTCAACTTTAATATTATTCTCAAGTAAGAAGATATTATCTAATAATTCATCTTGCTTTTCAATTAGGATATCTTGGCTTATAAGAGTATTATAAGTATTGGGATATCTATCTTTATTTAATGCTATTTTTAGTTTATTTCTTTTATTGATTAGTTTATTGTAACTACTTTCTTTTTCGAAGATAAGATATAGTATTTCTTTATCCATTGGATCTTCGACAGCTTTGATATCTTCATATAAAATGTTACGATACTTATTATTTGTATCTTCATTGAACTTTGATAGTAGTGTCTCCTCTAACAAGAGATTATCTACTTCAGACTCATCTTTCTTTTTATAAAGTTCTTCTAAAGATTCTTTTATTTTAGCTATTTCTTTTTCAATTTGTAAATATTTATCTTTGGCTATTTGATATTTACAAATATTATTATATCTTTCTTTGGATTCTAATAAGTCAGTTTCAATATTATTTTCTTCCATATATTTTATTAACTTTTCTAGTCTTACTTTTTCTTCAAGAGTGGTTGCTGTTATATAATCATACTTATCCATCTTCTTCCTCCCTTGCTGATATTTTCTTAAAGTTTTCTACTGTTTTCTTTACTAATTTATTTTTCTTTTCTTTTCTTGAAGCATTTGCTTGTTCAATTTCAATTTCTTCAATTTTATCTAGTGCTTCACTAGTTATTTGATTTCTTATTACATTCTCTGCTGCTCTTGATATACACTCACACATTTTTAGTTCATACATTATATAAAATGTTAGCAAACTATATAGCATACTAGTTATATCAGTCTCAATAACAAAGTCATTTTTGGTATCGTATTCACCATCAAAGTTTATGGGAAATAGTGTTAGTTTCTTGAAGACAAATGATGTACTTGAGTTATAGTGGTTATAATATAGATTTATTTCACTATATGATGAATTTCTGATGGCTTCATCAATAGTTTTTTCTATTCTTTTTAGTTCTTTAGTAAAATCGTCTTTATTTATTTTTAAAATAGTTTTGTCATCGGTATAAACTATTTTTTTTCCTATTATTATCTTAAAATCATCTTTATCTTCTCTTATTTGTCTAGCTACTTGGGAATTGAAGTTACCACAGAAACCATAGTCATTTGCAATATAGATATTAAGTTTACTACCACTAGGGTTTGGAGTTATTACTTTTTTATCTAGTACTAGGTTTTTGTTGTAAACGATTGTTTTTATTATTTTGGTTATTTCTTCACCGACATTTCGGTAACTTTCCGCTTCTCTTTTTGAAGCATCTACTCTAAGTAAAGAGTGGAAGTTCATGACTTTAACGACGTTCTTTATTCTCATCTTTTCCACCCTTTCTGATATATTTATTGGCCAGTACTACTGTTTTTAAGTTTTTTAGTAATGTATATGATAGGTATA
>CAKPAL010000078.1 GCA_934132925.1 uncultured Bacilli bacterium | reverse complement strand
TTATTTTCTAATAAGACATTTATTATTTTTACTCTTGTTGAATCTGCAAATACTTTGAATAGTTCTGCTATATCAATGATTGTATCTTCTTCAAGTAATTCTTTTTGTACTTTCTTTATATCTACATTATCTATCATATTATTCCTCCTTCTTATATATGAATATATATTCATATATTTAAATAATATCACTATTATTTGAAGATGTCAATATGTTTATGTTCTTTTTTATCACTTCAAGCCTAGAGTCTTGAAGTGTTGTTGTTAGCCTAGGTCTAGCAACAAGATATCAACCATATTTATTATATATAAGTTAATTATTATATACTTATATTATTGTATACGCATAATAATATATTGTTAAAATTTGTATTACATTGTTTATCCCAATAATTTTATAAATGCTTGTTGAAATTTATAAAAGTTTATGCTATTATTATAACAGAAAAAGAATTAAAAATTTCAAAAGAAGAAAGAAGTTGATATTTTATATGAAAAAGAAAAGAAAACAACACACTAATTGGATAAGTGTAATATTAATTACTATTTTTTATGATTTATTTATCCAAACTAATCCATCTGAAGATTTTGCTTATAATCAACAATGGCTTAACGAGCGATTAACTGCTGTTGGTAAATTAAGGAGGAATAAAGTACTAAATATATGGTATCCAATTAATTTTATTATTATAGGTTTAATTTTTGCAGGGATTATAGTAAAGGTTTGTTCTTCTGATTTGATTACAACACTTTTAATTCTATTGGATGTAGTTATTGTAGGAATGTTAATATGGTCAAATAGAAATCCTAAATAAATTTATATTTTATGAACTTATTTATACTTTTAAATAATTTTAGTTTTGAGATTACAAGCTCAAAACTTTTTTCTAATGACCTTAGGCATTAGAAAACGACGAACAACATAGTGTGAGACGATACTGAAAAAGAATCTATTTAATAGACTCTTTATCTTTATATTCTTCTAATGTTAAGTTATTATTATAAATATTACTAGCTATATTTCCTACATATCTTAAATGCCATGGTTCATAACTATATTTGGTTATATCTTCTTTTCCTTCGGGATATCTTAAGATAAAACCATATCTATGACTATTTTGATGTATCCATTTAGTTTCTATTTTATCTTCAACATCATGTTCTATATAACATTTTCCATCTTTATATATACAAAAATCTAAGGCTAATCCTGTTTGATGTTCACTCTTACCAGGAGACGCTATTCTTGTTATGGCATAGGTAAATCCTTTTTCTTCTAGTAATTTATTATATATTTTTTCTTGATAATCATAGTCTCGATAGCCACTTACTATATCGATATGATATCCATATCTTAAGGCTTCTCTTTTTAGTTCTTGAAATGCTTCTAGGGCTTTATTATCTAGTAATATGTTTTCTTTATATTCACTATGAACATTTTCTAATGTATTTGGTATATATGCTCTTGGCAGGGGATTATCTTTATTTACTAAAATACTATAATCCATAGATACCTCCTACTGTATTATATGTTATAAAAAAAGAAATAGATACTATTTTAATTTATCTATATCTTTCTTTACTTTATTTATTTTTGTATTTAGAGTAGTTATTTTATCTTCTAAGTCTTGTTTTTGTTTTTCTAGATTTTGATTATTTTCTTTGATTAATTCATAATTTTCTTTAATGTTTTTTAGTTCTTCTATCTCTTCAGTTAATTCTTGATGTTCTTTTAGGTAGTTATTTAATTCTTTATTTTTGTTACTTAAATTTATTTTTTGATATATGGTATATACTAGAAGGCTAAATATTATTAGGGTTATAATTATGATGATAGGTGGTAATATTTTGTTTACTTTTTTATTTCTCATTAGTAATATAACGCCTTCTTTCCATAATAGTTATATCTTTCTTTGAAGATACTTTTTGATTGGTATTTGGCTTTACCATTTATTGGGTCTGATATTATGACTTTATCTTCGGTATAGCCTATTATTACTACAGCATGCTCATTGGCCTTCCAGTAAATTGTTTCTCCGGTTGGTTCATATATCCAAGACTGTGATATATATGGGACTGCTAGTGACATGGAGGTCCACACCATAACTGGTTTGCCTGTTTTTACTACTTCTAGTATTTTTTCAAAACTGGTTCCTGTTGCTATTTTGATACCACTTTTATATTGGCTAGCAACATTAGCAATTGGTTTTTCATATACTCCGTAAGCATTTAAACTATATGGGTTACCTATAAACTCTACTTCAGGATTGCCTCCATATAGTTTACCATCTTTGGTTATAGGAACGCTTCCTTTTGGTAATTTGTTTATGATATCATCTGGTGTTACTGCTACTCCATAGTAATTTAGAAGAATGGTTAAGGCTACTGATTCACAACCGGTTGGATAGTTGGGATACTGATTGATAAAGGGTACATTTGAGATATAGAAACTATTTTTTTCAGCATTTTCTTTGACTAGTTTATAGTATTCTTTTTGAAGACTTGATAGTTTGTCTTCTAAATCTATGATGGTATTTTCTAGTGATGTTATATTTTCTTCAAGGTCTTTTGAGATTGTTTTTTCACTAGTCATTATTTCTTCTATATCTTCATCACTAAAGGCTGAGACTGCGAGCAAATCAGATACTGAGGTATTTAAAGTTTCTTTTTCTTCTTTTAAAGCACTTAGGTCAGTTTTATCTTTTAGGTCTTCTTGTATTATCTCATTTGATACTTTTAGGGCTAATATATTGTTATTTAGTATTAGTATTTCTGATATCATTAATAGTAATACTATGGT
>CAKPAL010000077.1 GCA_934132925.1 uncultured Bacilli bacterium | reverse complement strand
CTTCAATTAAAAAATAAATACCAGTATACATATAAACAACTCCTATCTATTATCTATATTAAGTATACAATTTTTTTACTTTTTTTACAAGTAAAAAAGAAGAAAAAACTATTTTAATTCTCTCTTCTTGATTTTTACTTCTTCTTTAGCTAATTCTTCAAGTAATTTATAATCTACTTTATCCGCTACTGTTCTAGGTAGTGTTTCTAAGAAAGTAATCGATTCTGGTATTTCATATGGCTTTAATTGAATAGTCTCACCAGTCATTGGATTAGTAAGTGGTTTGTAACACATGTTTATTATATGATCACTTACTTCTTTAGTTGGAAGTACTCCATCTTTTAATACAACATAGGCTTTATTAGTGAATAATAAGTCTTTATCTGGTTTTGGTACAACACAGGCTGCCTCTACTACATCTATTAGTGATATTACTGATTGAATATGTTCAAGATATACTTTATTTAAATCTGATCTAATATAGTATCTAGAACTTCTTCCAGTCAAGGTGAAGTAACCTTCTTTGTCTAATACACCAATGTTTCCAGTTTTATAATATTCATTTCCTTTATACATAAACTTAGTTTCTTTAGTTTTTTCTGGTTCTTGATAATATTCTTTATATAGATGCTTACCTGCTATACAAAGCATTCCTTCTTCACCGTACTTTAGTTCTTCTAATGTATCAGGATTTACTATGATAGCTTTAGTTCCTACTAATACTCTTCCTACAGTTTCAGGTTTATTTACAGATCCTACAGCCATAGTATTTGTACCTACTGTTTCGGCATTACCTGAACCATTACATATAGTAACATCAGCATTATGTTTTTTAAAGAACTCTACACCCTCCATATTTTGTGATGGTGAAAGAAAATCTCCACCAGATACGAAAGTATGGATTGATGATAAGTCATCGCCTACCTCAACATTTCTTTTTATTAATTCTAATAAGGCTGGACTACCAAATACATAATTTGGATTTTTACTTAAATAATATCTAATATTATCTTTACTTAAAGTAGGAGCAAGAACTGCTACTCTACCACAAATTAAACTCATAATAGTAGAAGTAGCAAAGCCATAAGGATATGAAAATGGTACGCATACTAAACATCTTTCACCAACTTTTGCTTTTATTCTACCAGTATTTTTCATATATATTCCTGAGGCTAGTAGGTTTTCATTAGTTAGTACAACGCTTTTAGGATTTCCTGTTGAACCACTAGTGAATAAAATTAAAGAATCTTCTTTTCCTCCATATAATGTATATATTGGATTTTTATAGTATTTAGAAATACTTCCTATATCATTGAATGATAGGTCATCATTATATCCGTTAGCGGGTGTTATAATACTACTATAATTTTTAGTATTTATTTCATTTTTATGTAAAGTAATTATATTTTTTACTTTACTACCTTCTTTTATTTTTTTATTATATTCGTTATCTTTATCATAATTTATAAATAGACTTGATTCAAATTCATTTAAATAACCAAGTACCTCATCAATTGATGACATTGCATTTATAAATGTAGTTATTGCTCCAATACGATTACAAGCAAGATATACTACTACTGCTTGATAGTAGTTAGGCATAGCAACTGATACAATGTTTCCTTTTTTAATACCTAATTCTTTTAATGTTTTAGATAATGTTACAGCATCTTTTAACATTTCATCATAACTTGCGTTTAATTCTAAACAATCAATTGCTTCTTCTTTTCTATAAAAATTGCTTATTAAATTAATTGAATTGTATATACTCATATTTGGTATGATTGGATTTCTTTCTAAATAATTATAATCTCTATTATGAATATTATCAATAGATGGATAACCAGTTAATTCTTTCATATAAAACATCTCCCTTTTTTTCATATGAGAGTATTATACTATAAAACAGTCAAAAATGCAAACATTTATTTCATAATTAGAAAAAACGAACAAGTTTTACATAAACTTATTCATTTGCTTCATCATTTGATTTATTTGTTTTTGGGATGGTGTTCTTCCCATCTGACTCATCATTGTTTTAATCATTTGCTCGTTGATAGGAGGATTTTTCTTTAATTCTTTTTTCATTAGGTTTCTTGCTACTAAAAAGCCCACTACTAATCCAACTACTAAGCCTATTACTATATATAATATATCCCAAAGCATATTATCTTCTCCTCTCTATAGTTATTGTACTATTAATTTTTCTTTTTGTAAAGTTTTTAGTTTAGATAACCAGAAATAATCCATATTTTCAAAATCACAAACAAATAGATTGTTATTATAATTACTTATTTCATTAAAAAACTCACTATAATTACCTTCTGTTTCGATCTTTATATTATAGTTATTTATTCTTAAAACACTTTTTTCAGTGGTATTTAAGTAATGAAGGTTATCTTTTCTTTTATAACCATATTTTAATTTATATTCAAAATATATATATTCATTTAACATTATTTTATTAAAGGGATTAGCTATTTCTTCTAGTACATGATATGTTTTAATACTATCATAATCTTTTGAATAGTATATTTCTTCAAATATTTTATACATTTTAAAGGGTTTATCTTTATACATATAGTTATAGTATTTATTAACATTAAAAATATAGTATGTCCTCATTATATATCACCTTTAATAAGATATCATACTATATTTATTATTTTTGTCGAATTATAAGTTATTCTTTATTTTTATAACTAAATCCATCATATCTAACTCAAAGAAGTTCATTACTTCTTTTTCAGTACCACTCTTTCCATAAGTTGTTACTCCGATAAAGTCTTCATCAGAGGTGATAAAACGATACCAATTTGGATCATTTGATAATTCAATTACCATTCTTCGATAGCCTGATGGGAAAACTTGTTCAATATAATC
>CAKPAL010000076.1 GCA_934132925.1 uncultured Bacilli bacterium | reverse complement strand
ATATCAGTTATCATGGTATTTGGGTTTGTCATAAAGTTCATATCATTATAGTTATTTAAATAATTATAATAATCGTTTAAATTGTTCATATTTTTTCCTCCTAAAATAGGTTATGATATTTAGGTGTTTTGTGTATGGGGAAATACCTATGTATTTTTAAATATTGACAAGAGTGTAATTTTAAAATATAATTTTAGTAGGTTTGGTGGTAGTATGTTTTGTAAAGAGAATGCTCCTATCGTTATGTATAATAATAATTTTAGGGAGTGTATATTGTATATTTCTTATCCTATTTATGATTATAAGGATGAGTTTTTGAAAGTTTTAGAGAATGTCATTTGTGACAAGAGTATTAAATATGATACTGATAAAAAGAAGTATTTGGCTATTATTGATAATTATTTGTTATCTTGTAATGGAAGAATATCATTTTTAGGTGATACTCCTTTTTTAGAGTTCAAGGTATCATTTCCATCTTATAATAGTTTAGGTGTTGATATTTTTAAGAATAATTTGTTATTTATTAAAGAACTTATTTATAATGCTCTTCCTTTTAAAGAAGATAAAGTTAATGATATTAAGACTATTATTAAAGAGAATATTAATAAAAGATTTAAAGATGCTTTTTGGTATTATGATTATATGAATGATAAATTGATTGATGAAGGTAACTTTTTAGTTAGTAATGTTATTTTAAATCCTGATTTATTAGATAATGTTAATAGTGAAAATTTATTTGACTTCTACCAAAAGATTATTAGTGGTTCTCCTTTTGTTTTTTTAATAGGAGATGTTGCTAATGATAGTGAAAGGATAATTAAGGATGTATTTTTAGATGGTGTAATAAAGAATGTTTCTTTTGAAAAGAGATATAGTCATTTTTGTAAAAATATTAATAGTGAAGTTGATGTTTTTAGAGAAAAAACTTGTTTTAAAACTAGTGCTGTTTATTATTCATATAAAGTTCGTGATATGGAAAGTGATAGGGATAGGGTACTTCTTCTTATTATTAAAATGCTTATTTCTTCTAGTGATTCTGATGTTTTGTTTGATACTTTGAGAAGTAAGAATAATTTGGTATATAGATGTTCTTGCAGTTATTATAGAAGTTTTGGTTCTTTAGTTATGAAAGCTTTTACAGATAAAGAAAATATTTCTTTGGTTCAATCTTTATATAATGATATTATGATAAGAATTAGTGATATTAATTATATTAATGAGAAACTGCCTTTATTTGTTAAGAGAAATGATATGATTAGAAAAATTGATAAAGAAAAGATATGGGGACTTTTGGTAATAGAAATTGATAAGTTTTTTGAATATGATATGGATAATGTTTTGGATATTATGAAAACAATAACACCTTTGGAAGTTAGTAATTTTATTAAAGATAGACTTGTTCTTACTAATATTTATATAGGAGAAGGTGATAATAATGAATGATGCTAAGTTTATTAAACTTGATAATGATCTTACTATTCTTATTTATTCTGATAAGAGTAAGATTAGTAATCATATTGAACTGGTTACTTTTTTAGGTGGTAAGTGTAGAAATATTATGGATAATGATGGTAATTCTTTTGATATATTATCTGGTAGCGCTCATTTTTTGGAGCATTTTATTTGTGAAAGAAATATTAATGGTAATCTTATTGATAATCTTAAAGAAATGGGAGCTTTATCTTCAAATGCCATGACTGGTAATTATGATACTTCTTTTTATGTTGATACGGTTGTTTCTTTTGATGAATGTTTAGATATGTTTTTAAATAGTGTTTATAATCCTGTTTTTAATAAAAAGAATATTGATGATACTAGAGGTCCTGTTTTATGTGAAATCAGAGATGATAATGATAACTTTAGAAGAAAGATTAGTTATAGAGTTATGAGTAATGTTTTTGCTAATAATGTTAAAACACTTGGTAATAAGAGTAGTGTTAATAGAATTACTGCTAGTTATTTGAAAAAATTATATGACTATAGTTATGTACCTTGTAATCAATTACTTGTGTTAGCAGGTTCTTTTGATTGCGATATGGTACTTGATAGAGTCAAAAACTTTTATGATAATCTTTCTTTTAAATGTAATAGAAGGATTGTTTATGACAAAGAAAAGAAAGAAGTTATAAAAAAAAGAGATGTTTTTATTTGTGATATTATGGAACATGGACTTATTTCTTTTAAGATTGATGTTAGTGGTTTTACTGATTTTGAAAGATATAAACTTGATTGGTATTTTGGTGCTTTCTCACTTATTAATTTTTCTAAGTATTCTGATATTAGTGAAAGTATTAGTAATAATTCTTTTTATAAGGGTAATATTAGTTATTCTAAAGGTGATTTTGGTGATTATGTTTTGTTTGAAGTTAGTGTCTATACTGATAGATATGATGAATTTGAAAATTTAGTTATGACTACTATTGATAATTTTAAAAATAATACTAGAGAAGAATTTGAATATTATAAGAAACATTGTAAGACAGAGGTATCTGTTAGAAAGGATAGTATAAGCGGTTATATTATACCTATTATGCAAAATTATATTCAGTTTAATTATCCTTTTGATGATACAATAGATTTTATTGATAGTTTGAGTTATGATGAATATATTGCTATGATAGGTAGATTAGATTTTTCTAATTATAGTTATTTATGTATTAAGAAGAAATAGTTTTTCTTTATGAAAGATTATTTTTTTTCTTGACAACATATTAATTATGTAGTATGATTTAATTGTACTAGTGCAAATAGTACAATCATATATTGTAGTGAAAGGAGATTTTATATGATAAAGATAGATAAATTATCAAAAAAATATGATAAAGATTATGTACTTAAAGATCTTAGTTGTAATATTAAAGATAATTCTATTTATGGTTTAGTAGG
>CAKPAL010000075.1 GCA_934132925.1 uncultured Bacilli bacterium | reverse complement strand
ATGTAGTTATTAAAAAGTAAGTATCTCTATTAATATTAACATCGCTAATAGGATCATCCCAAGTAAGATCTAAATGATACCACTTACCATCTAAATATACTAGGTTCCAAATATGTTCTGAATTACTAATCTTATAATTAATAATATTAAGTTTATCTAAAAATATAGCCATTGCATCAGCATATCCATTACAAGTACCATATCCCTGAACTAATACCCCATAAGCTGTATTAGATTTATAAGTTGTATCATTCTTATTTTCATACTTAAGTTTATCATATTCTGCATTGTCAATAATATAATCATGGATAATTTTTATCTTTTCTCTTGTTGGCATGTTATTATTTAATTTCTCTTTAATAACTTTATCAACAATCTCGTTAATAGCGGCAATATCATCATTAGAATAAGCCTTGTTAATAGCTATTCCAATAGTATAGTCACCACCATAAGTAAGTTTAATATTATTAGAACTATTATAAGGATGAACAAAATTATTAAGAAGAGATATTGTTTCTTTAAAACCCTCACCATTATTTATTGTAAGCATATCAATATCATTTTGATAATTAGAATAACTTCTATCAATATATCTTTCTGTCGAAGATATTCCACTATTAAGTGCATAATAAATAAAATTAATAAGTTCTATTTTATTACTAATACCCATACTCGTATAGTTATCAACATAATTAAAATTATCTTCTAGATAATATTCATTTGTTTTTTGAGCTAAATATTTATTATTCAAAGTATACTCATAATACTTATGAATAATATAATCCTTATTAAAAGCACATACTGTTACTATAATAATTGATATAGTACCAACAACCAAAATAAGACTACCACCTTTATTCTTTTTCATTCATTATCCACCTCTAACTAAATTATATCATTTAATATGATTTTATATCAAGTAAAATGTTTTTATTTTTTATTTTTTTCTTTTATGTAAAGCACATATTTACTTATTCTCCATAATTTGGTATAATTAAAAGGAAATATCTTGAGGAGGGATAATAATATGAATATTGAAAATAAACATCCAAAAATATATTTAATATGTGGAAGAGCAAGACATGGAAAGGATACCATAGCGGGATTCCTAAAAAAGTTTTATGAAGAAGAAAACAAAAAGGTGATATATTCACGAGCGGGAAAATATATCAAGTTTTATGCCATGGAGATGACCGATTGGGATGGCAGTGAAGAGGCCAAACCAAGAAAATTACTTCAAGAACTAGGTACTGATGTTATCAGAAACAAACTAAATAAAGCCGAAATGTTTATCACAAGACAATTAGATGACATCGAGATATATTCATATTTTTATGATGCCATTATCGTACCAGACATTAGACTTCCTAGAGAGATAGATAGTGTAAGAGAAAAGTTTGATAATGTCATAGTAATAAAAGTAAATAGAATTAATTTTGAAACTAGTTTAGACACTAAGGAGCAGGCTCATGTTACCGAAACAGCCATGGATAACTATGATAAAATAGATTATGTTGTTACTAACGACACATTAGAAGAATTAGAAAAAGATATTTATAAAATATATAAGGAGACAAAATAATGAAAAAATTAACAGGAAATAAAATAATTAGAATGTATTTAGATTTCTTTTGTGAAAGAGGACATACTGAAGTAGAATCAGCACCTCTAATACCTATGAATGATCCAACTGTATTATGGATTAATGCAGGTGTAACACCACTTAAGAAATATTTTGATGGTACAGTAGTACCAAAGAATAGAAGATTAACAAGTTGCCAGAAGTGTATAAGAACTGGTGATATAGAAGAAGTAGGTAAGACCGCTAGACATCATACCTTCTTTCAAATGTTAGGAAATTTTAGTATCGGAGATTATTTTAGAGATGATGCTCTTACTTGGGCATGGGAATTACTTACTAGTCCTAAATATTTTGATATGGATAAAGATAAACTATATATTACTGTCTATACTGATGACATAGACTCCTACAATAAATGGATAAGTCTAGGAGTAAAACCATCACATTTGGTAAAACTAGATAGCAATTTTTGGGAAATCGGACCAGGGCCATCAGGACCAGATACAGAAATATTCTATGATCGTGGTGAAAAATATGATAAAGAAGGAAAAGGAATAAAATTATTACAAGAAGAAATAGAAAATGATCGTTATATTGAGATATGGAATAATGTTTTAAGTCAATTTAATGCCACTGAAGGATTAAAAAGAGAAGAATATCCTGAATTACCTAGTAAAAATATTGATACCGGCATGGGTGTAGAAAGAATGGCTTGTATTCTTCAAGAAGTAGAAACGAACTATGAAACCGATTTATTTATTCCTATAATGAAAAAAATTGAAGAAATAAGTTTAATTCCTTATGTTGGACAAATGGAATTCAAAGTAATAGCAGACCATATAAGAACTTTAACCTTTGCCCTATCAGATGGAGCAGTATTTGAAAACATCGGAAGAGGTTATGTACTTCGTAGATTATTAAGAAGAGCCTCAAGAATGGGTAAAAAACTGAATATCAATAAAGAGTTTTTATCTGATATTGTTGATGTAGTAGTAGATAACTATAAAGAAACATATCCTGATTTAGTAGGAACTCAAAGTAAAGTAAAAGAACTAATTTCTAAAGAAGAAAAACTATTCCAGAAGACCCTTCTATCAGGAGAAAAGAAACTAGAAGAATTATTCGCCGGAGATACCAAAGTAATAAGTGGTGAAGATGCCTTCAAACTATATGATACTTATGGCTATCCAATTGAATTAACTATCGAAGCTGCTGAAGAAAAAGGTTTCACTGTCGATATAGATAGTTTTAATGCTTACATGACTGCTCAAAAAGAACTAGCTAGAAAAAATAGAAAAGTTGAAGCAAGTATGAATTTACAAAATGATTTGCTAATTAACTATAAAAAGGAAAGCAAGTTTGT
>CAKPAL010000074.1 GCA_934132925.1 uncultured Bacilli bacterium | reverse complement strand
ATATTTTCCATAATTTTTTATCCTCCACTTCTAAATTATATCAAAATAAATATAAATAGTAAATTATATTTTATCTATTTTACATTACTTAATTGATTTTTAAAGGTTATTATTGTATAATCAATATGAAAGGAATTGTTATGATGTATAAATTAAAAAGATTTATCCCCAATATAATTACGATATCGAGAATTATATCACTAGTATTAGGCTTTATCTTTTTTATTAAAGATAATATAATATTATCCTTAATATTTTATATATATGGTGCTGTCTCGGATATGATAGATGGTTATCTTGCTAGAAGATTAGATGCCTATTCGAAAATAGGTCAGTATTTAGATGCTATTAGTGATAAATTGTATTTCCTATCATTAATAATTATATTATTATTAAACAAAAATTATTTAATAATAATGCCATTAATTATGGAAATAATAATATCAATAATTAATTATTTAATGATTAAGAAAAATAAGAAAGTATTTACTGAAAGAGTAGGAAAATATAAGACTACTTTACTTATGATTACTTTAATATTAGGAATATTATCTATAGAGGTAGAAGGTTTTATATATTTGTATATATTGTTTTTAGTGTTAACAACATATTTTCATATACAGACGATAATAGCCTATATTAATCAATTGAATGGTAAAAGTAGGGAAGTAATAGTTAGTTTTAAGGGAAAGAAGATTATTGAAAGAGTAAAATTATTATTGGATGAGTTTATACAATATATAATAAAACCAATAAAAATAATTAAATAGGAGGAAATTATGATAGATATAAATATAATAAGAACAAATAAGGAATTAGTAAAAGAAAATATTAGAAAGAAGTTTCAAGATGCAAAGTTACCATTAGTAGATGATATATATGAGATGGATATTAAATATAGAAAGATTAAAACAGAAGCAGATGAAGATAGAAGTAAAGTAAATACATTAAGTAAAGAAATTGGTTCTTTAATGAGAGAAAAAAAGATAGAGGAGGCAAATAAAATAAAAGAAGAAGTAACCTCTATTAAGAATAGAATACCAGAACTTGAGAAAGAAGAAGAATTTCTTGCTAAAGAAATAAAAGAAAAAATGATGAAGATACCTAATATAATAGATAGTACTGTTCCAGTTGGAAAAGATGATAGTGAAAATGTCGAATTAGAAAGATTTGGTGAACCAATAGTACCAGAATACGAAGTACCTTATCATGCCGATATTATAAATAGATTAAATGGTTTAGATAAAGATGCTGCTGGTAGAACTAGTGGTAATGGATTTTATTACTTAATGGGAGATATAGCAAGATTATCTAGTGCAATGCTTTCTTATGCTAGAGATTATATGATAGACAAAGATTTTATTTATTGTATACCACCATTTATGATAAGAAGTGATGTAGTAAGTGGTGTTATGTCATTTGAAGAAATGGATGCTATGATGTACAAAATAGAGGGAGAAGATCTATTCTTAATAGGTACTAGTGAACACTCAATGATAGGTAAATTTAAAGATCAAATTATTAAAGAAGATAAATTACCTATTACAATGACATCATATTCACCATGTTTTAGAAAAGAAGTAGGTGCTCATGGTATAGAAGAAAGAGGTATATATAGAGTACATCAATTTGAAAAACAAGAAATGATAGTTTTATGTAAACCAGAGGATTCAATGAAATGGTATAATAAAATGTGGAAGTATACAGTTGAAATATTTAGAAATATGAATATTCCAGTTAGAACAATAGAATGCTGTTCTGGTGATTTAGCCGATTTAAAGGTAAAATCATGTGATGTTGAAGCTTGGAGTCCAAGACAAAAGAAGTATTTTGAAGTTGGTTCTTGTTCAACACTAGGAGATGCTCAAGCTAGAAGATTATCTATAAGAATAAAAGGAGAAGAAAGCAATTATTATCCTCATACTTTAAATAATACCGTTTTAGCAAGTACTAGAGCCTTAATAGCACTTATTGAAAATAATTATAATGAAGATGGTAGTATTACTATACCAGAAGTATTAAGACCATATATGGGTAATAAAGATAGAATAGTGGTTAAAGAATAGAAATATTATTAAATTAACATAAGAAAATAACTATATTAAAAGAATCAGTTCAGATAAAAAGGTATATGGAATATAAAGTAAGATATAGTAACATTTAGAAGGAAAAGGTGATTATTTTGAATGATAAGATGAGAAAGTTTATGATAGGTAGGTATGGAGTAGATGATCTATATAAACTATTATTAATAATATGTTTTATATTACTAGTAATAAATTCTTTTATAAATAATAATATTATTAGATTATTTGAAGTACTTTTAATAGTAGTAATCTTCTACCGCTTTTTATCTAAAAATATAAAACAAAGAAAAAAAGAGAATGATGCATATCTAAGAATTAAAAATAAAATATTGAAAGTATTTAATTATAATAAAAATAAATATAAAGATAGAAATACTCATATGTATAAGAAATGTCCTAAATGTAAACAAAAAATAAGATTACCTTTAAAGAAAGGTACTCATACAGTTAAGTGTCCTAATTGTAATAATAGATTTGAAGTAAAATGTAAGAAAGATGAAAAAATTAAAGTAGAAGTAGTTAAATAGTTATGAAATTAATCTCATTATTGAGATTTTTTTCTTTAGTAAAATAATTAAAAATAATACTCTAAACCACTTGAAAAAATATCGTTTTTATAGTATATTTATTTATAGAGTACGGAGAGTGAAATATGAATAAAAAGTTGGAGAAAATAATACATAGTAAATCATTTCTAATAGCAATGATCGTATTATTAATTATTTTAGTAATATCAGCAGGAACTTATGCTTGGTTTACTTGGAGTAGTACTAATAATACTAATTTAACTATGTCAATTGGAGCATCATCTGATGTAATATTTAAAAATGGTAATGATATAAGTACTAATAAATTAGCACCAGTATTTAATTATACTGATGG
>CAKPAL010000073.1 GCA_934132925.1 uncultured Bacilli bacterium | reverse complement strand
TAAAATAACCAACTGTAAAATCATGAACAGAAAGTGAACCATTTTGTTCATAAAACGCCCATTTAATTATATCTATATTTTCCTGTAAAGTCATTTCTCTAAATTTTATTGTAGGTACCATAACATCATCTTCTTTCTAATTTATTATATCATTAAATTTAAAAATATCTATAATTGTATTTAATATCAGAAAAATATGAAATATTATTATGTATATTAGTTGTCTATCATCAATTAAAATATTTTTTATTTATAAAATATGGACATATTTTTAATAAATATAGTCATAAAAAAATTACATACTCTTTATACGATGATAAAAAAAAATCAATCAAAAATGATTGATTCATATATAAAAGTTCGAATAGTTCGAACAGATTCGTCACTGGTGCCCTAAAGGAAGAAGTACGACAACTTTTTAGACAACAAATAATAGTAAGTAATAACGTTAATCGATATAAGTATATCATAAAAATTTATAAAACGAAATAAAAAGACCTAAGGTCAAAAGTTTCTTAGGCACATTTCAATATAGCTATATATCAATTAACATAGAATTACAATATTTAAAATTCATTTTTTATTATCATTTTTAGTTTTTTTTAAGACTTTTATATTATCATTATTTTTTAATAATGATAATATTTCAATTTCTTTTTGTTTTATTTCATCAAGTGTTAAATCGAAATGGCTTACCAATTCATCATCACTATAATTTTCTTGATATTTTAACATAATAAGGGATAAATCCTCTGGAGATAATGATTGTAATACTTTCATCATATCTGAACTAAATGAGGTATTTTCAGTTTTATCATACGGATTCTTAGGATCAGAAATATAGTCAATTTTTGATTTTTCTCTTCTTGTGCCTTTATCACTAGAGTATTTAGCATCATCTAATGATAAACTATTATTTTGCTTCTTATATTTTTTTAGATAAGTTCTAAAATAACCTTTAACGGTCAAATCCATATATTTAATTATTTGCCCATTTTCGTTTAAATTAATTCTATTTATTACCATTAATAAATAATACTTAATCTCGCTTTCAAAATCTTCATAATTACTATTATTAACTTTAATTTCATAGCTACTACATAATGAATATATTGTTTTATAAATATATCTTTTTTGTCTTAATAATATTTCACTTCTTGAATCATATAACTCACTTTTATATATTCCTATTAAATCATATAATTCAAACTGCTCAATGTCCTTATTGGAACTTCTTAAATTATCAACTAAAATAAAAATATCTTTTATTTTCTTATCAGTAATCATTTTATAATTATTACTAGTTTTTTTATCTGAAAAATACCATATCATATTAATTGCTTGGTTATATGAAAAATCCATATTAACTAAATCTGTTACATTTTCAAAATCAACTTTTAAAAATTCACATATACTTTTTATTTCATTAACATCACATATCTTGGAATTTTTTAGTTTATCAAAAATTTCGTTTATTTTACCTATTTGTAATCTATCTTCATATTTTTTTATTGCTAAAGCTATAATTTGTTCATTATCTAATGAATCATCTTTAGACTGTAGTGTCTTAATTCTTCTCCAAATTGCTAGATAAGGATAACCGTTTACATCACAAAATTTTGTTAATGATTGATCATTGAAGTAATATTTAGTTTTTATTGGTGGGTGTTCTATATAATAATCTACAATTTGTTTTATTGCTTCATCTATACCGATGTCAGTTTTATCTGCATATTCATATAAATATTTTTGAATTATTGTATTATAATTCAAGCCTATGTCGTTACAAAATGTTAAGAATGGTATCCCATTATAATAATATTTGATAGAAAATTTTTGATAAGATTCAACACACTCATCAATAATTTCTTGTAATGTTTTATTACCTCTTAATTGTTTTCTTAAAATAGCACAACGAATTGAACTTGCATTCAAATCATTTTGCTCGGCATAATCTTTTAAAGGTATGCCTTTATAATAGTAAATTATTCCATACCTATTTATTGTTTTTATACCTTCATCGATTAAATAGTCAATACTCTTCGTACTGTCTTTTGCTAATCTTCTTTTTACAAAAGATACTACACTATAATATGACAAATCATTTTGAACACAATATTCTCTTAAAGTTAGTCCATTATATAGATATTTGGACTCAAAGGGTTGATATTGGTCCATAATTGCCTCAACAAACTCATCATCACTTAAGCCTTTAAAGTTATCAGTATTTCTATATCTACTCATATATGTAATTACGTTTCTATAATTCAAATTATTTTCATCACAATATTGTTTTAGTGGAATTCCCAAATAGTAATATTTATAAATTCCTTTATGCTCTTTATCTAAATATTGTTTAATTAGTTCCTCATCAGATAATTCTGGATTCTTTTCTTTTTCTCTGTTAATGTATGTTCTAATAGTATTGTAATTTATTTCTGGATGACTTTCACAATATTCCTTTAAAGGTACACCTTTATAAAAAAATCTAAAATTTTGATTATCAAACTCTTCCATTGCTAAAATTACTAATTCATCATTTGACAGATTTTCATTTTTCTTTCGTAGATTATTTATTCTAGAATTAATAGTTCCTATATTAATACCATTATCTAAGCAATATTGTCTTAAAGATATCCCTTTATATATATATTTAATAGCACTACCATAAGCCTCTATAACCATATCTACAATTTCTTGTTCTGTATAGTTTTCATATTTTTTACTTTGTTTCTTTTTCCATATTCTTGCTCGTATAGTGCTTATATTAATATTATTATCTTTACAATATTTAGATAAAGGTATGCCATTATAGAAATATTTGCTTTCTTGCATAATAACACCACCAAAACTTTGTTATATATTTTATCATATTTATTGCAGTTTTAATGCTTATATTTATAAATTATTCTTACTCAAATTATGTATACACACGCTAATTGGTATGTCAATTTGCAAGTGTGTTTTCTAAATTGACATAATTATTTTAATTTTATAAATACCTAAGCATAAAATTAAGTATTTTAAAACTCGAATCTTTTATAGTTCGAGTTTCCTATCAATCTGGTGCTGAAAGCAGGAATTGAACCCGCAACCTACTGATTACGATTCAGTTGCTCTACCAATTGAGCTATTTCAGCA
>CAKPAL010000072.1 GCA_934132925.1 uncultured Bacilli bacterium | reverse complement strand
ATTTTTCCTTTATTAAATATTATTATTCCAAAAATGTATATTGAAATTGTTAATGGTATACTAGTTAAAAACGTCTTCAAAACTTCCAACATGGTCTTTCAACTCCTTCTTGTTAGCAGGGCTTAATAATGTTGTTGATTCACCATTTTTAAAATAAATGGTAGAATTAGCATACTCAACCTTACTTATATTTTCCAAATTTACTACACATGATTTGTGAGTCTTAAAGAATAACGGATGTAGTTCTTCTTCTAAACTTTTTATTGTCCTTTTTATACTTTTTGGCTTATCATTCATAAAATGAATAATACATCTTGAGAGCAGTGGATCTTTTTCTATAAAGGTTATATCCTTGAATGGAACTTTATAGGTCGTGTAATTATAAGTGAATGTTAATGTTTTGTTTCTTATTTTTCTATCCAGTATGTACTCTATTGTTTCTTGAACTCTATCTTCATATCTATATTGCTTGGGTATGAAGTCTATTGCCTCTAATCGTGAAAAGAATATATCATTTTTACATTCAGGATGAGAAGTTATAAAAAGTATATAACTATCATCATCTTGTTTTCTTATTTCTGATGCTATTTCTAATCCTTCAACTCCAGGTAATTCTATATCAAGTAAATATATCTTTGTATCAAATGGTTCTCTTATTATTTCTTCGAACTCCTTGTTATATTTTTCAAACTTATGTATTTTGTATTCTATATCGTACTTCATCATTGCTTTATTTATTATTTGAACTGACTTCATTAAATCATTTTCTCTATCTTCACATACTACGAACTTTAGCATATAGCCTATCATCTTCCTTTCTCTTAATGTATATCACTACTACTTTAAGTTCCTTTTAATTCTTTTATTAGATTGTACGAAATAATATTGTTTGATATTTCAATTATTTTACTTGAATATTTTGTCCTTTCTTTGATATAGTTTTCACTTACTGGTTCATTTGTTATTGAATATATTTCAGACTTTGGAGCATTATAGTATATTTTTGATGTTAGGTATGAACCATCAACAAAAACTACTGTATTGTCACCATCTTTTATATTAAATACATCCTTTCCCAGTTGGTAATCACTATGTATGTCTAGCATATTTCCAATTGTAGGTAATACATCTATCATTCCCATAGGTACACTTACTACTATATTATATTTTTTTGATTTTGTCCATACTATTAGGGGAACTTTTTTATTTAATTCGTCATTATATTTAGAATATGGAATGTAATCACTATCATTTTCAGTTTTTATTCTATCTTCTACCGGATCATAATTGTATAATAAGTTAAATTCTTTATAACTTAATCTAGCATCATGATCACCATATATTACTAAAACTGTATCTTCAAGTAATCCTTCTGTATCTAATTCTTCCACTAATTCTCCAATAGCGGAGTCGGCATAATGAACGGACCTTAAATAATTGTTCATTACTGTTCCTTCTAGGTAATTTCTAGTTACTTCTTCACCATCAATATTGACTGTTATACTAGTATCATACTCTTCAGTTAATTCTAAATCACTAAATGGTGTATGATTTGATAACATTATTAATAGACCATAGTATGGAGTATTACCATTTTCTTTGATTTCTTTTATCTTTTCTACCGATTGTTTAAAGAATGACTTATCTGAAAGGCCTAGGCCGATAGTTTCATCAATTATGTATGATTCTTTACTATAGAAATCATCGTATCCTAATGACTTATACATGATATCTCTATTCCAAAAAGAGCCAGTATTGGCATGCATACTAAAAGTATAATATCCTTTTTCTTTTAATAAATTAGGTACTGCTACATAGTCTCTATCAAAAAAGTTTACAAAGGCGGTACCTTTAGTTGATGGCATTAGTGATGTATTGAATGTAAATTCACTATCACTACTCGTTCCAACCCCTACCTGGGAATAGAAGTTATTGAAGAATATACCTTCGTTTGCTAATTTATTTAAATTAGGAGTTACTTCTTTGCCGTTGAACTTTAGATTCATTGGAAAAGTTTGCATACTTTCAGCATGAATCACAATGACATTTTTACCTTTAAAAATATTGGTATATTCGTTTGTCTTTTTTTCATATTTGTTTTTCTTGTAATAATCTATTGTTTCTTTTAGGGCTTTATCACGTCCAAAAATAGTGTTTAATCTAGGTGTTATACTTTGTATAGTGTCATCTAATTGGTAAATATATACTCCAAAATTCATAACTACTGCTTGTCTATTCCATAATTTATATAATCTATTCCAGGCATTCAATGGCATAGTAAGAAAACCTGATATAAATAGTATAAGTACTGTTAATAATACCCTTTTGGTTATGATACTATTTTTTACTTTTAATTCTTTTTGAAAATATTTTTTGGTGTTTAATCGTTTATAAACTATTATTAATGCTATCGGAGCCCATACATATATTAGGTCTACTATTTTTAAGACATTTTCAACAATTGCTGATTTAACATCACTGGCAAAAGTAATGTTTGCTAGTATTGATAAGGAGGAAAATGAGTTATAATAGTGATAATAAATACTATTTATTATACAAATTATAGTTAATAGTAGAGTTATAATTTCATAATAATATATTTTCTTGGTTCTTTTCATTCCTAATGCTATCAAGGACATTAATAAAAGAAAACCTAATTCCATAACTATTGGTGAAAATCTTAATCCATTGTTTACAGTATTTATTCTTAATATTATGCCATTTATTAGATTTATCGTTATAAAGGTAAATGTTAATAGATAATTTTCTTTTATAGTATTTATTATAGTTATTATAGTTTTTTCTATTTTTTCCTTTTTCATTTTTATCACTGCTTTAATTTTATCAAATTTTTGAATAAAAATCTATATGTTATATAAATAAAATAAAAAAAAATGTGAAATTAATCACATTATTTTTCAGTATTGAAACCAAATTTTTTATTAAACTTCTCAACTTGTCCTTTTTTAGAGCCTAGTGTTTGTTTTCCTGTATAGAATGGATGACATTTTGAACATACTTCAACTTGGATATTTTCTTCAGTTGATTTTGTTTTGAATGTGTTTCCACAAGCACATGTTACAGTTGCTTCTACATAATTTGGATGAATATTCTTTTTCATTATTATCTCTCCTTCCGCCATGACAGATGTCATAGTAATAAAATTACATGGTATATTATATCAGTTATTTTGTAATTTTTCAACTATTATTTGTGAAATTTTTTCATAACCTTCAA
>CAKPAL010000071.1 GCA_934132925.1 uncultured Bacilli bacterium | reverse complement strand
AGCCATAAATGTCTTACTAGTGGTATAAGAAGCCAAAGTCTTCTTATACTGTATCATCCATACCTAATTTATATAAGTCATAACTATATATTAAAAATCTATCAACAATACCTGTTGATAGATTAAATTAATTATTAACAATATCATTAAGAATATTAGATAAAGCTTTATTACCATTATTATTTAAATGAACCTTATCGGACATTAGATAATCATTATTATTTATTTCTTTATAAAAGTCAATAACTTTAACATTATCATTTGTAAAATTACTTGAATTAATCTTACTATTCAAAGATACAATATAAATATTATAGTTATTACATAATTTAATTAATTCTTTATATTCTTTAATACCCAGTTTAGAACTATTATCAAAAACAAAAACTAATTTATGGTTAATACTATCATTATCAATATCTATCCTAATAGAGGTAATTAAATCATTAAAAGAAATATCTTTAAAAGTAATAAAATTACTATCACTAAAATAGCTTTTAATATTATCAAAAGAATTAATTAAAAGGTCATTACCATAAAAAGTAACTTTCTTATTTATATCATCATTATGTTTATTAATAATATTTTCTTTTTCCTTTTTATATTTTTCAAGATATAAATTATAAATACTATCATAAATAGACTTAGTATATACTTCTCTTCCAATACTAGTAAGATGAATACCATCATAAGCAAAATATTCACTATGACCTTTAGATATTGAATACCAATCAATAATATGTAAGTTAGAATATTCTTTTGATAAATTAACTAATCTTTCATTAACATCAGTATAATTAACAGTATTAATCCAAAATACATCTTTATCTTCACAAGTATTTAAAATATCTACCTTACATTGGTAGGAGCAGTCCCCATTAGTTCCTAAATTAAGAACAATTGGATTACCAAGCATATCATTATTCTTTAAATCAATTAAGATATCATTAAGTTCCCAGGCAGTTCTTGATACTTTACCATCAAAATAACCTTTTGGAAAAGTATCATATAAATTAGGTACTGCACCAAGAAGAACGGAGTCCCCAATACCAACAATAGGCAAATTGATAACAATATCACTTAAATTATTCTCATTATTATTAAGTTCTTCTAGTACCTTGTTCCAGTCGTTATCCTCTTTTTCTTTATTAAGCAAATAAGCTTCTTTATTATTAGAAATAAGTTTCTCATTATTATTCATTTGTTCTCTTAAAGCATTCATTTCATTAGTGTAATCTTTACTTATATAATAAATATAAACCCCATATACTGAAATCACAAGAACAATAAAACTAGTTATATATCTAATAATCTTATATTTTTCTTTTTTATAAAAAATACAAAAGTGTAATAAATAAGATAAGACTCCAATTAATAGAAACATAATACTATATTTTAAATAAATATTTAATTCTAAACTTTGAAATAAATAAATAATAGGATATTGAACTAAATATATCTCATAACTAACACTAGATAAAGATTTAATAACTTTATCAAAAATTGATATTCTTTTATCTTTAATAGAGGAACCATATTGAATAACTCTAGCACTAATTAAAGTAACTAAAATCATACTAAATAAAAATAAATTACTATTATAATCAATAAAAATAAATAATCCTAATAATATTAATATATAACCAAAGAAAATAATTTTATTACTAATATTATTCTTAAATCTCTTAAATATCATATCTTCATAATAGTGGTAAATAAAGCCAATTAAAACTCCAAATAGTAAGGAAAATAGTCTTGTAAATGTACTATAATAAGTGAACATAAGATTATTATTAATACCACTAATATAGAAATATATAACTCCCAAAATTGACAAAGTAAAGATAATAATACAAGGAATAATCTTATTAAATCTCTCACCAGTTTTTTTAAGTCCCATAAATATTAAAGGAAAGATTAAATCAAATTGCAACAAAATAGCAATATACCATAAGTGAATAAATGGAGAATTAAGTGTACCAGCAAAATAATCATTACAAGTAGATAATTGCCAATAATTATTATAACCAAGTATAATTGAAGTCACTTCTGGTTTTAAATTAAGCCAGTTTTTATTCAAAAGATAAGTACCTGCAATAGAAATAAATACTACTACTAATAACGGTAAATAAAGTTTAAATAATTTATTAAGATAATAATCTTTTAATGAAACTTTATCTTTTTTAAACAAAGATATACAAGATAAATATCCGCTAAGTACTAAAAAAGTACATACTGCTAAATAACCACCTTTTATTATTCCAAAGTGATATAATATAATAGCGGCACAAGCAAATATCCTAATAAAATCTATATATTTAAAATATACTTTCTTTTTCTTTTTAACACTCTTATTTCTTTTACTACTCATTTTTAACCTCTATCTATTCTAATTATAACATCAAAAATAAGAAAGATAAATATCAAAGAAAGAAGTTTACAAAAAGAAAAAATTAAGATTATTATAATTGGTATTTTACCAACTTAATTTCTTAATTTTTTTATAAAGTTTTCTTGTATTATCAAGACTTCTTTTATATTTACTATCACTAATTAAATTTAAACTATCTATATTATTAGAAATGAAATAGTTAATTTCATTCAATATCTTATTATCGCCATTAATCATTTCAATTTCTATCATATCTTCATTATAAGTGATATTATTTAAATGATAATTAATATAAGTACATTTATCAAAAGAAACACATACCATATTACCATTCTTTTTTAATGTAATATCAGTTCTAGCGTTTAGAACATTGGAAACA
Organism: uncultured Bacilli bacterium; assembly: GCA_934132925.1. Classification (GTDB taxonomy): domain Bacteria; phylum Bacillota_I; class Bacilli_A; order RF39; family UBA660; genus CAG-302. The sequence continues at coordinate 506 of CAKPAL010000071.1, read as the reverse complement.
GGAGTTTTATCTATATTAATTAAGTAACAATTGCAATCAAGCATTTTCTTTATAAAAGTATTAATATTATCATTTTCCAGTTCTCTTTCAATTTCACTTCTGATAACAAAACTTTCTATATTATCACAGGGCATCTTATAAGTACCCTTATACTTAATTAAATTATCTTTAAATACCTTTCTTATTCGAAATGAACCTCCCTTTTCATATAAGTAGAAGTTATCAGTATCAAAATAATAATCAGAGTTTATTTTTCTATCTTTAGAAATAATACTAAAACCACTATTAATAAAGTATTTAATAATCATCTCATAACTAGAAAGACCATCCTTTGAAACTAAATATTTAAGTTCACATTCATTATTCATAAATCCATCCTAAATAGTGGTTCCATATTCATTAACATAAGAACTACCATATAATAAAAACATAATAGCAATAAAGATAATGACAATAATTGAAAAACAAAAATATGATCTAGCAAAATTTTTAAGGTTAATATTCTT
>CAKPAL010000070.1 GCA_934132925.1 uncultured Bacilli bacterium | reverse complement strand
TAAGAAGGTACGAGAGTATCTTCTTTTAAATATGGAAAAGTATAGGTTAGGAAGTATTCACTGTGAATATGATATCTTATAATTGTTCATATATAGACTAGAATAGGCTATATATGATAAGATAAGACTATGGCTTATCTTAAATAATATAGCTAAATATGTCGAAAGTATTTACAAAATATATATTTATTGTTATACTTATAGTGAAAAATAAGGAGATTATTATGATAGGAACTCTTACTATAGATGTAACTAATGTTAAAAAGATATTAAAATGTTGTCCATATTATGATGATATTATTAATAGTGATGTTATATATGAAGATGAGTTATCAATAGATTTAATAGATTGGTATAAAGATTTAATATTCTCTTGTAATGGAGATAATGAAGAAGATATAAAAGTAGTAAGAGATATTGATAGATGTATGTATTTATATATCAATGATAATAAATATAGAAAAGAATTAAGAAAGATTATAGATTTATCTTTATCTAATGATAAAATAATTGATTCTATATTGAGATATACTAGTAAATATGAAGATAATGAAATATTATATATTACTAGTACTAAGTGGTTATAGAGGACTTATAGAGATTATATACTTTATCATAATCTATGATATTAAAGATATCTTCTAGATAGTCTTTTCTTTTATTATAATGTTTTAGATAATAAGAGTGTTCCCATACATCAATAGTCATAATAGGAGTAAAACCATAATAGTAAGGAGTATCTTGATTAGAAGTATTTATAATTCTTAAATTATTATCTTTATCTAATACAAGAAAGGTATAACCACTACCTTTAACTTCTAAAGCCATATCAATAAAAGTCTTCTTAAAATTATCATATGAAGTAAAATATTTATTAATTATATTAAGAAAAGGTATAGGAATATCTTTCTTTTTATTTGTTAAGATATAAAAATATAAACTATGATTTAGATAACCACCTAAATTATAGAGAATTTCATCACGATCTTCCATTGGAACAATATCGATATGTTTAGCTAAATAGATCGGAGTATACTCATATTTATAGTTATGTTTTTGTAAATATTTATTTAGATTATTAGTATAACTATCATAATGCTTGTTATAATGTAAATATAATGTTTTATCATCAATATAAGGTTCTAGACTAGAATAATCTAGATTTAATTTTTTATATTCCATAGTATCACCAGTATAAGTATATTTATTAATCCCATAATTTACCACATTTATTTGATAATTAGTCCATGAAGTAATAATATAATTTAATCATGAAAGGAAGTGGTAGATGAATAAAAAATAGATAAAAAATATTAATTATATGTTATACTATATTTAGGAAGTGATTATTATGTACAATATAGCTTTAGTTGAGGATGAAAAAGATTTAAATGATCTTATTAAGACTTATCTAGAAAAAGAAGGATATAATGTTACCAGTTATTATAATGGTGATACTGCTATTAAAGATAGTAATAAGGATTATCATTTATGGATACTCGATATTATGCTAGGGGATGATATAAGTGGTTATGACATCATTAAAAAGATTAGAGAGAATAATAGTGATGTTCCAGTTATCTTTACTTCTGCTAGAGATAAGGATTTGGATAAGATTATTGGTTTAGAATTAGGAAGTGATGATTATATTACTAAGCCTTATTCTCCTAAAGAATTGGTACTTAGAGTTAATAATATAATTAGAAGGGTATATTCTAAAGAAAGACAGAAGATTACTTATAAAGATTATGTTATTGACTTAGATAAAAGGATGGCTTTTCGAGGTGATGAAGACTTGTCGCTTACTACTTTAGAGTTTGATTTATTATATATGTTTGTTACTAATAAAGAGAAGTCTTTCTCAAGAGATGATATTTTAAATAATATTTGGGGAGAGAATTATTTTGGTACTGATAGAGTAGTAGATGATTTGATAAGAAGACTAAGAAAGAAAATGCCACTTTTAGATATTAATACAATATATGGATATGGATATAGGTTATTATGAGAAAACTTACTCTTACTGAACAATTCTTGTTTATATGTGTATCTATTATTGTTATTGTCATAATATCACTAGGAATGGTACTTCCTAAAACACTTCTTCCTGCATATGAAGATAATTTATATAATTACTTAAGTCAATCACTTAATTTACTTGAGAAACCCGAGAATAATAGGGTAGATAGTGAAGTTGCTTATATTTATGTTGATAATGATAAGAATGTTTATGTATCTAGTAACTTATATGAAGTAGTTAAGGTAAAGTCTGTTAAAAATATTTTAAATGATATTACAGAGGATGAAGGTAAGTTTATTAGAGGTAAGAATGTTTATTATTACAATACTAGTAAGACAGAAGATATGACTAAGATTGCCATTACTGGTAGTAGTTATATTAATTCAATGAGAAAGGAAATACTTAAGATTATCCTAGTAGTAGTGGGTATTACTTTTATTATAATATCTTTACTTGTTCTAGTATGGTCTAATAATTTAGTTAATAGAATTAAAAAATTAAAAGATAAAGTAGATAACATAAATAATGATAATTATGATCATAAGATGATTTATGATTATGATGATGAATTATATACCTTAGAGGTAGCTATAGAGAATATGAGGATATATTTGAAAGAACAAGAAGCCTATAAGAATCAAATGTATCAGAATATTTCTCATGATTTTAAAACTCCTATCACAGTTATGAAGTCCTATATTGAGGCTATGGAAGATGGTATTGAAACAAAAGAGAAAACTATTAATATTTTAAAGGAACAATTGAATAAATTAGAGGTTAAAGTTCACTCCTTACTATACCTTAATAAGCTTAATTATTTGAAAGAAGAAAAAGAAAAACTTAATGATAGTTGTGATGTAAGTAAAGTTATTCTTGCATCGGTAGATAAGTTCAGTCCTTCGAGAAATGATGTTAAGTTCTCTTTAGATATTGATAAAAAGAATACTATTTTTAGAGGTAGCTATGAGATGTGGGAAGCTATTATCGATAATATTCTTAATAATTTTATGAGATATGCTAAAACTTCAATTAAGATTACAGTTAAGAATAATAAGATAATATTATATAATGATGGTCCTAATATTGATAAAGATGTCTTAAATAACATTTTCACTCCCTACGAAAAAGGTGTACGAGGTGTCTTTGGTTTAGGTCTATCGATTGTTAAAAAAACACTAGGATTATTAAATTATGATATTAATATATCTAATGTTAAGAATGGTGTTAAGTTTATTATCAATTAAAAGAACTCTTTAGGGTTCTTTTTTTGTGCCA
>CAKPAL010000069.1 GCA_934132925.1 uncultured Bacilli bacterium | reverse complement strand
GTAATAAATGTAGATACCGATAATGATGGTAAAGAAGATAATACTTATCCATCAAATCTACCAACAAGTAAAATATATAATGCCCTAAAAAAGAGCCCTAACTTTAGAATGTATGTAGATAATAGCACCAAAAATACTATTACCTATAAATACTCACTAGTAGATATTGACAATGCTTTAGTAAAAGATGTTGAATCTGATAAATATTTCTTATACTATGCAATAGGAGAAGAAGAATATAGAAGTCCTATTGAAATAACAAGTGATTTTAAAGAAGTAACATTTAGTAATCTAAATAATGGTGATATCTATACAATCACTTATGATAGAGCGGACTTAAAAAATACTGAGCCAAATAGAGTTAATCTAAATAAGTTCTACTTTGATGGTTACCATGATGGTAAAACATCAGGTATCAAATATAACCTAGAATATGGTAATTTTGATAATAGACTTAAAGTAGTAGTAGAAGACAATGATTTCTTAAATAGAGTATCAGCATACTATCTAACATTAACTTCAGGAGATTTAAAATACGAAAAAGTATATTCTGATTTTAATAGTACTGATATTGAAAATTGTAATGGAAATAAATGCTTCATCGTAGACTATGCAGATATAGCAGCTTTCAAAGGCAAAGATATAAAAGTAAACCTAACTGCCTTCTACGACACTGGTTATATAGGTTTAAGTCAAAAATCACTAATTGGTAATTACTTTGAAAAACTATCACTAGTAGATGCCAAGAATGCAGCATCAGTAGGATATGTATACCAAGAGAATAGTATATTAGAGGCAGGTAAATACCTTTATATCAAAGATAATGGTAGTAATGTTGTTTTCCAATATAGTGCTAAACCAATGGGAATACTAAGTTCAATCATTGTAAATAATGGAAGCTCATTTAAAATAACAACTAACAACCTAGTTGATATTGATAAAAATAGCTTTACTAACTTTGGTAAAATAACTAATGTTACCAATAACTTCTTCCCAATACTAAGTGGAATATATGAATCAAATGTTAAATACCTAAATTTAAAAGTACTAGATATGATTGATATAGCAACAGAAAATAATAATTTCAAATTTACGAGTATTACTCCAAAAGTAAGTTCAAAGGTAAAACCACTTATCAATGGAGGTGTATTTAACATAAACTTATCAGTAGATGAAGATACCCTAAAGAGTGACTTTATCAAAACTGATGGTAAATATAATTTCTATATAGATATCTATAAAGAAACAACTTGTGAGGAGACAGATGAAGAGTGCGAAGTAACTAGTGAATTAATAAAAACAGTTACAACAGATTATGATAATTTAAATGAAGTAACAATAAATGGCTTAGACCCAGATACAACCTATGTATACAAAATATCAGCAGATATGAATAAAGATGGAACTAAAGTAAAAACACCATTATTTGATTACAATAGAGCAGGATATGTAGAATATAAAGATACCTTTAAAACACTAAATAAAGATAATGTTCTAAATGGTCTTAAAGTAACCATATCATCTAAAATAGGAGAAACAACCTATAGTCAAAGATATCTAAATATTGCTTTAGATTTAAAAACTAATGTCAACTTCGATATTTTATATGAAATATATGATATCAATGATGAATTAAAATACTCAAGAACAATATCAAATAGTGACTTTGAAATAAGTCCAAGAGGAGTAATAACTGCTAAATATGCAGAAGATATATCAGGAAACGAATTCGTTTTTGGAGCGGACTATTACACATTAAAACTATATGCCGTTACTACTGACTTAAGTAGAAAACTAGAACTATATAACGATAAAATCAAACAAGTAGCAAGTTCGATCTACATTGATGTACCAGAACTATCTAATCCCGTTATCAGTATCGATAACCAAGAAGCAATAGTTACAAGTACCGGTAGTGGTTACGCGCATAGTATCAAATATAGAATTAGTGTAAAAGATCCACATAAAGTAATAATTGATGGTAAATATACCGTAGAATTACAAAACTCTGCTGGTAAAAATGTTTGTACTAATCCAAATGATTGTTTAGTAGAGGTTGATATTAAAAACAATACATGTAACTTCAAGAATGGTAAAGCATGTACTATCTTAAGTAACACCAATAGTGGTCAAGTAATTGAAGTAATATATGATAACCTAAAACCAAATACCAATTATGTAGTATATGCTCTAGCAAATACATATCGTAACAATGTATCATTAACCGAAGAAGAAAAAACATCGAAAGTTGATGTAAGAAAGAGTCAGTATACAAAGAGTGATTTAGGTTTCTCACTAGGAGCAGTAACACCAACCGCTATTGCTAAAAATAAAATGGTACTAACCTTTGTAGGAGCCTCAAATGTAACAAACTATATAAAAGGAATAGAGTATAGTGTTTCTATCCAAAATAAAGAAATTATAACATCTGGAACTATCGGTAAAACAAGTAGTTCAAATGAAGATATTGTCTTTACATTAGATAGTGATAAGTTCCCTTATCTAACTATCAATTTACCAGATGATAAAGAATTTGGAGAGAACAATGTTATCAATATTACCTATTACTATCTAGATAGTGAAGGTAAAATAAGTGTTCTAAAACTAAATAATGAAACAGTATTCGATTATACATTCAAGTATAACAAATAATAGGAAGGTGTATATAATATGAGAAAATATGATATAAAAAATAAGAGAAACATTGGAATAATTATAGGAATTTCTGTTATAATTATAATCATGTTTTCTCTAATTATTAAATTATTCTTATCCCATGATCATAGAGAATACCTAGTAGATACAGGTTCTCTTGTCTTCGATAAAGATAAAACTATTGTCAAATTAGACAAGAGTGGTATCATCAAAAAGAAATGGAATAACGATTACTATCTTACTTATAATGATAAAAGCATTCTATTAGGAGCGGCCGCTATTAGTTATAATGAAGATACTGGAAAAATAATTCTATATGGTAAATATTACGAAATAGGAGCAGGAGACGATATTGTTGTAACAGATGGGGAAACCGAAATAAAAAGTTCTGCTCTTACCAAGTTCTATAAATTAGCAGATCGTAAATATCTCGTTATCGATAAAGAAATAAAAACAACAGATGGTCTTTTATCGACAACTGATTTCTTACTTGTAGATCTAGATAAAGTAGGAAATGCTACTCTTACTAATCATAAAGTAAGTTTAAAATCATTCGGAGGAACAACAATCGTAACATCAAATTATACCTTCGATGTCCAAAACGAAATACTAACTTATGGAAGTAATAAAATAGATTTAAAGAAAATAATAGGATCATCAAATACTTATACTAAAGAAGAATTAATACCAGATGAAAATGGTGGAGGAACCTCTGACAATGTAACTAACATAGGAGATAATACTTCTGGCAGCGGCAATAGCGGAGGAACTGGT
>CAKPAL010000068.1 GCA_934132925.1 uncultured Bacilli bacterium | reverse complement strand
TTATGCAACCTTATAGATTAATTAAAGATAATGATAGCGGATATGAGTCTAGTGATGTTGATGGTATTTTAGATGGAGATATTACGGATATGTTAGATTATAATTTAAAGAATAAAGAGGAGTAAGTATGAGTATATTTGATTATTTTAGAAAGAAAAAGATTGATAATATTGTTGATATTATTAAGAAAAAAAATATTGGGAAAAGATATTTAATGCTTATTTTTGGATGTTTGATAGTGGCTTTTTCTTTTAATTTGTTTTTTTTAAGATACGATATTGTTTGTTTTGGTGTTAGTGGTATTTCAATTGTTCTTAATGAATTTGGAGTTAACCCTTCATTATTTATTTTGATTGCTAATATTGTTCTTATGATAGTGGCTTATTTTGTACTTGGGTATGAAAATATGAAAAATCAGTTAGTGGGAGCTTTGTCTTATCCAATATTTGTTTCTCTTACTAGTATGGTTACTAAATATATTGATTTGGGTAATACAGAGATGGTTGTTATTGCTATACTTGGTGGCGTTTTTGCTGGTATTGGATATGGTCTGATTTATAAGAGTGATTTTTCTACTGGTGGTACTGATGTTATTATTGGTATTATTTGTAAATATTTTAAATTATCGATGGGTAATGCTAGTCTTATTGTTAATGGTATTATTGTTATTATTGGTAAGATTGTCTTTTCATGGGATATTGTTTTATATGCTATTTTGGTATCTTATTTAATATCTGTATTTACGGATAAGGTACTTCTTGGTATTTCTAAATGTAAAGCTTTTTATATTGTTACAGATAAGAAAAAATGTGATGTTGCTAAGGAATATTTACTTAGTATAGATGGTGTTGGTGTAACATTAATGGAGGCAGAGGGAGGCTATTCTAATAATGATGAAGTTCTTCTTTTAGCGGTTGTTCCTTCGAGAAGTTATTTTGTTGTTAAAGATGGTTTAAAAGAAATAGATAATAAGATGTTTTTCTTAGTATGTGATTCTTATGAAGTAAGTGAAAAAGGTGATTTTTCATGAGAATAGAAGATATTAAAAGAAGAATTAATAATAAGAATACTTATAAAAATTTTTGTACTTTTATATTTGGCTGTTTAATAGCGGGTATATCAGTTAGTGTGTTTTATAATCCTAATGATGTTGTAACTACTGGTTGTACAGGGTTATCTATTTTAATTAGTAGATATACTAATATTGATTTGTCTTTGATAGTTCTTGTTTTTTCTTCAATATTACTTGTTATTAGTTTTTTGGTATTTGGAGTAGAATATGGTGCTAAAAATGTTCTTGGGACTCTTTTGTTTCCTATATTTATAAAGGCTGCTAGTATAATTAATAATTATGTTTCTTTTGAAGGAACATCTTTATTCTTACTTATTTTAATTGGTGGAGTTTTATCTGGTATTAGTTTTGGTCTTATTAAAAGATCAGGTTATAGTTTAGGTGGTTTTTATGTTATTTATGATATTTTAAATACTAAGCTTAAAATATCTGTAGGTAAAGCTAGTTTGTTTACAAATATTGTTATTATTTTTATTAGTTCTTTTGTTTTTGGCTTTTATAAATGCATTTATGCCGCTATTGGGTTATATATTTCTTCTTATATTGGTGATAAAATTATGCTTGGTATTTCTAGTAATAAGGCATTTTATATTGTTACTAGTAAATATAAGGATGTTAAAGATTATATTATTAATAATTTAGGGCATACTGCTACTATTGTTAATGCTAAAGGTGGTTATTCTAGTAAAAGTAAGAAAATGATTTTATGTGTCGTTTCTACTACTGAATATATTAAAATGAAAGAAGTTATTAAGGAAATTGATAAAGATGCTTTCTTTCTTATTACTGATAGTTATTCTGTTACTAATAAGATATAGTATGGGAAATTATGTAAAGTTTGATTTTGGTATTTTAATTATTTTAAATTAATGTTATAATTATTTATGATGTGGAGGTATGCTTATGGAGTTAATTAGAGTTAGTGATGTTCAGAAGACTTATAAGACTGGTACAGTTGCTCTTTATGATTTTAATTTGAGTATTAAAAAGGGTGAATTTGTGTTTGTTATTGGGGCTTCTGGTAGTGGTAAATCTACTCTTATTAAGATGTTATATAGAGAGGAAAAACCTGATAAAGGTTCAATTATTATTGGCGGTATTAATGTTGCTAAACTAAAAAATAGAAAAGTTTATGTTTTGAGAAGAAAACTTGGAGTAGTCTTTCAAGATTTTAAACTTCTTCCTAAACTTACAGTATATGAAAATGTAGCTTTTGCTATGGAAGTGCTTGATTATGATAAGAAGGAAATTAGAAAGAGAGTTCTAGAGGTACTTGATTTGGTAGGACTTAAGAATAAAGTTAGACAATATCCTGATCAATTATCTGGTGGAGAACAGCAAAGGGTAGTTATTGCTAGGGCTATTGTTAATAAGCCTAAGTTACTTATTTGTGATGAGCCTACTGGTAATTTGGATCCTGATACTTCAATGGAAATTATGAAGGTTCTTGAAGAAATTAATGCAATGGGAACAACGATAGTGATGGCTACTCATGATAAAGATATTGTTAATAGAATGCAAAAGAGAGTTGTTTATTTAGATCATGGTAGACTTGCTAGCGACAATGAGAAGGGAGGCTACTATCATGAAGGGGCTTAGAAGTATTAAAAGGTATTTTAGGGATGCAGCTCATGGTGTATTTAGAAACTTTTCTTTATCTTTAGCATCTATTTCTTGTATTACTATTACTTTAATAGTAGTGGCTGTATCGTTAGTTTTATCTATGAATGTTCAGAGTTTTTCTGATTCTATTAGAAAAGATGTTACAGTAGTTATGTTTTTAAAAGGTGATACTACTAAAGAAGATGAGGATAAAATTCTTAATGAACTTAAGAGTATTAAGAATATTGATGGTTCTTCAATTGTTTTTAAAAGCAAGGTTGAATCTGCTAATGAATTAAAAGAAGGTAGTGAGATATTTGCTCCTACTGTTGATGGATGGACTGAAGAGACTAATCCTTTACTTGATAGTTATATGTTTAAAGTTAAGGAGATTGAAAAAATTGATGATACTGTGAGCGATGTTAAGAATTTATCTTTTACAAAAGATAAAATTAATAATATTAATTATGGTAAAGATATTGTTCATCAATTAATAGTGGTATTTAATGTAGTTAAAAAGGTTTGTATAGTAGCAGTTGCTTCTTTAGTTCTTGTTACAGCTTTCTTAATTGGCAATACTATAAAACTTGCTATTTATTCTAGAAAAAGGGAAATTGAAATTATGCGATTAGTAGGAGCTTCTAATATATCTATTAAGATTCCATTTATCATTGAGGGATTGTTTATTGGTATTATTGGTTCTGTTATTCCAATTATTATTACAATTTTTGGTTATACTACTTTATATGATTTCTTTGATGGTAAGTTATTTAATTCATCACTTGCTACTTTAGTTGAACCTATGCCTTTTATTTATAATGTATCTGGTGTTCT
>CAKPAL010000067.1 GCA_934132925.1 uncultured Bacilli bacterium | reverse complement strand
CCGAATATAATATCTTATTATTATTTACTTATAGACAATTTATTGGCTATAAGTGACACTCTAATACTTTAGAATTAGAGTGAAATAAGTAAAAAGATATAGACATTTAATTATTAATATATTATAATTAATTAAAGGGAAAATATATGATTGGAGGTAATAATAATGAAGATAGATGTACTAACATTATTTCCAAATATGTATGATAACTTTATTAATGAATCTATTATAAAGAGAGCAATAGATAAAGAATTAGTAAAAATAAATATACATAATATTAGAGATTATACAGTATATAAAAATAACCAAGTAGATGATTATCCATTTGGTGGTGGTGGAGGTATGGTTCTTATGTGCGATCCTATATTTAGGGCTATAGATGCTTTAAAAAAGGAAGATACATTAGTAATAATGATGACACCATCAGGTAAAGTATATAAACAAAGTATAGCTTATGATTTATCTAAATATAAACATATTATAATATTATGTGGTCATTATGAAGGTTTTGATGAAAGAATTAAAACAATAGTGGATTTAGAACTATCTATAGGTGATTATATTTTAACTGGAGGAGAACTTCCTTCGATGGTAGTTATGGATAGCATAATAAGATTAGTAGATAATGTTATTAGTACTGAATCACTAGATAGTGAGAGTTTTGATAATAATTTACTTGATTATCCTAATTATACTAAACCAGTAGAATATCGTGGAATGAAAGTACCAGAAGTATTATTAAGTGGACATCATGAAAATATTAATAAATATAGGCATAGTGAACAAATAAGATTAACTAAAGAAAATAGACCGGATTTATTAGGGGGTAGTCATGAATAATTATTATATAAGTAAAGATAATAAAACAGGAGAAGTAATATATTTAGAATATGATAAAAATGGTTATAAGATAACACCTAAAAATAAAAAGAAAGATGCTATTGAAGTAAATAAAATTATATTTGTATCTCCTAATTTAACAGAAAAATTAATTAAGAAAAAAATTGATAGAAAAATAGAAAAACTATTATTAGAATTAAATAAGATTAATATTAATAATGAAGATGATGATAGTAGTAATACAACAATGATTAGAAATATGCTTAAAGAATGTGAAAAATTAAGAATAAATATTATTAATAATTATAAGAAATATTTAGGTAATAGTTATAGTACTCTTACTTTAAAAAAAATGCAAATTATAACTGATGGATATAGAGCAAAACTTGGTATTATAAGTGAGAGAAATAATCAAAAAATATTAGCTAATATTTTTAATCAGAGTTATGATGAAATGACAAAGAAAGGTAAAGGTAGATAGAATGATTTTATTAGATGGAAAAGAAGTAAAAATTAAGTTACTAGAAGAATTAAAAGAAAAAATAATAAAATTAGATGAAAAATTAGGATTAGTAGTTATTCAAGTTGGTGATGATCCTGCGAGTAATGTTTATGTAAGACAAAAAAATAAAATGGCTGAAAATCTTGGTTATTATTTTAAACATATAAAATTAAGTGAGAATACTACTGAAGAAGAACTATTAAATATTATTTCTTCATTAAATAATGATGATTTAATAGATGGTATATTAGTCCAAATGCCAATACCCAAAAATCTTAATGCTAAAAAAATTCAAAATGCTATTTTACCAGAGAAGGATGTCGATGGTCTTACTGATATTAATATGGGGAAACTTGTTCATAATGAACCAGCATTAGTAGCTTGTACACCGATGGGAATAGTAGATTTACTTGATTATTATAATATAGATATTGAGGGAAAGAATGTTGTTATTGTTGGCAGAAGTGATTTGGTAGGTAAACCATTATCAGCACTTATGACAAATAGAAATGCTACAGTTACTATGTGTCATTCTAAAACTAAAAACTTATCTTTTTATACCAAAAATGCTGATATTTTAGTAGCAGCGATTGGAAAAGAGAGATTTATAACTAGAGATATGGTAAAAGATGGAGCAGTTTTAGTTGATGTTGGAATAAATAGAATGAATGATGGCAGTTTATGTGGTGATATTGATTTTGATAATGTTAAAGATATTGCTAGTTACATAACACCTGTACCTGGTGGTGTAGGTCAAATGACAGTAGCAGAACTTGCTCTTAATACTTATAAGGCTCATATATTAAAGAAAAGCAAATAAAACTTGCTTTTTTTCTTTTACTTTTATTCATTATATGAGATAATAGATATGGGTGGTAAATATGAAAGAATATGTTTTAATAACTCCCAATAAGATTAAAAATAAGATAATTGAAATAGTAAGAAGTAAATACTATAATTATAATATTAAGTTTATGTCACTTGAGGAGTTTATTAAGAAATATGTTTTTGATTATGATAATAAGACAATCTATTATCTAATGAAAGAATATGGTATTAATTTAAGTTCAGCTTTAGTATATTTAAATAATTTATCTTATATTAGTGATAAACTAGATAATAATAAAATGAGTATTTTAAGAGAAATGAAAGAATATTTAGATAATAATAAATTACTTATTTATAATAATAGATTTAGAGAGTATATTAAAGATAAAGAAATATATATATATGGTTATGATTATCTAGATAAGTATTCTTTAAGTATTTTAAAAGATTTAAATTATAAGATTATTGATTATAAATATAGAGATAATAATATTTGTGATATATATGAATTTGATTATATTGATGATGAAGTAATATTTGTTATAGATAAAATATATGAATTACTTAGAAATAATATAGATATAAAGAAAATAAAGTTAATTATATCTAATGAATATAAAGAAGTAATATATAGATTATTTAAAATATATAATTTACCAATATCAATAAAAAAGAAAAGTATTTATTCAATAAAAGTAGTAAAGGATGTATTAAGTAATTTAGATAATATCGATAATAATCTAGATATAATTAAAGATGATGATATTAAGGATAAAGTAGTTAAAGTATTTAATAATTATAGTTTTATTAATGATAAAGAGGAAGTTAGAGAATTAATAATAAATGATTTAAAAAATACTTATTTAGATGAAGGTAGTAGTGGTATTAAGATATGTAATATTAATGATTACTTTGAAGATGATGATTATGTATTTTTACTTGGTTTTAATAAAGAAAATATACCTGTATTATATAAAGATAATGAATATTTTAGTGATAAAGAGAAAGAAATATTAGGATATGATACTAGTAATGAACTTAATATTAATAAGAAAATAGAGGTTATTAAGAAGATAAAGAATATTAATAATTTAATAATTACTTATAAACTAAGAGATAATAATAATAGTTATACAATGAGTGATTTACTTATAGATGTAAATATTATAAAAGATTATAAAATAAGTTATAATAATTCGGATATGGCTAATAAGATTCTTTTGGCTAATAAGTTAGATAATTTAGTTAAATATAATGTTAAAGAAGATGATTTAAATTTATTATATAGTAATTATCATATTTCTTATATGAAATATGATAATAAATATCATAATATAGATAAAGATAAGTTATATAAATATTTAGATAATAAGTTACTTCTTTCATATACCGCGATTAATAATTATGAAAAGTGTAAGTTTAAATATTATATTAGTAATATTTTAAAGATTAATATTATTAATAATGATTTTAATATAATTATTGGTAATGTAG
>CAKPAL010000066.1 GCA_934132925.1 uncultured Bacilli bacterium | reverse complement strand
GGAAGATTAATTATACCTTCTAAGTTTAGAGAAGATATAGGTAATGAGTTTATTGTTACAAGAGGATTAGATGGATGTCTATTTGTATATGGAATGAACGAATGGAATAATATTGTATCTAAACTTAAAACACTTCCATTTACTAAACAAGATGCCAGAACATTTAATAGATTTTTCTTATCTGGTGCTACTGTATGTTATTTTGATAAGCAAGGTAGAATAAACTTGCCATCTTCATTAATTGATTATGCGGATATTAAAAAAGAATGTACGATAATTGGGGTTAATGATCGCCTAGAGATATGGGCTACGGATAGATTTGATAATCTTATTGATAGTAATATGGATAAGATATCTGAAGTAGCAGAGAATTTATTTGAAGGATTTGATATAGATGCATAAAACAGTATTATTAAATGAAGCTATAGATAATCTAAATATAAAAGAAGATGGAATATATGTTGATGCTACACTTGGCTTTGGGGGACATAGTGGTTTAATCTTAAAGAGAGTTAAAAGGGGCTTTCTTTTCGCCTTTGACCAAGATGAAATGGCGATAGAATATAGTGAAAAGAAATTAGCAGAGATTGGTAGTAATTATGAAATAATTAAGTCTAATTTTGCTAATTTAAAGGAAGAGTTAGGTAAAAGGAATATTAATAAGATAGATGGAATCGTTTTTGACTTAGGTGTTTCCTCTCCTCAACTTGATATAGCAGAGCGTGGATTTAGTTATCATAATGATGCTCCTCTTGATATGAGAATGGATAGGGATAAAGAATTTACCGCTAGTGATGTAGTTAACACATATTCCTATAATGATTTAGTCAGAATATTAAGAGATTATGGAGAAGAAAAATATGCTAGTAGTATTGCTAATAATATTATTAAGTATAGAGAAACTAAGAAAATAGAGACTACATTAGAATTAGTAGAGATAATAAAGAAAAGTATGCCATATAAGGCAATGAGAGATAGCCATCCTGCTAGAAAGACTTTTCAAGCAATTAGAATTGAAGTTAATGATGAACTAAATGTTTTGAAAGAAGCTTTAGAAGAGGCTATATCAATGCTTAATGTAGGAGGAAGAATATCAGTTATTACTTTTCATTCTTTAGAAGATAGAATAGTAAAAGAAATATTTAATAAATATTCAAAAGTTGATAGTAGTCTTAGTAAATTACCATTTATACCTAAAGAATATTTACCTAAATATAAGATTATTGCTAATATTACTCCTAGTAAGGAAGAAATAGAAGAAAATAATAGAGCAAGATCATCTAGACTTAGAGTACTAGAAAAGATAGAGGATTGATTTATATGAAAAAAAGAAAGAATAAAAAGTTTACAAAAGTAGAAAGATTTTTATATAAGAGTTCACTTATGATTATTGTTTTTTTACTAGTAGGTATTGTCTTTACTAGTACAACAGTATCAAAGATGAATATTGAACTCCAAGAAATGAATAAAAAAGTAGAAAAAGCATCTGATACTAATCAGAGTTTAGCAATGAAAATTAATGAAATGGCTTCACTTGAGAATATTCAGAGTATAAGTAAAAATCTAGGTCTTGCTTATAATAATGAGAATATTAAGACTATAGAATAGGGTGATTATAATGAAGAAGGGTATAGTAAATAATGACAGATTTAAAGTTAATAAATTAGTTATTATTATTACCTTTCTTTTATTTTTGGTACTTATTGGTAGATTATGTTATTTATGCTTAGTAGATTATAAAGTAGGTACTTCTACCATAGCGGCTTTTATTAAAAATAGAAATACAAAAGAAGAAGTTATTATGCCAAAGAGAGGTACCATTTACGATATAAATGGAAATATACTAGCAGATGATGTTGTTAGTTATACACTTATTGCTTATTTATCAAATGAAAGAGTAGATGCTAAAGGAAATAAGAATTATGTTGAGGATATTGATGATACAAGCAATAAATTAGCGAGTGTTTTGGCTAGTGATAGTGAAGAAATAAAAAATGTACTAACAAAAGGAAAAGAAAGCAATAAATACCAAGTAGAGTTTGGTAGTGCAGGTAAAGGACTTAGTGAACTTACAAAGGAAGAAATTGATAAACTTAATCTACAGGGTATTGATTTTATTAAGGATATCAAGAGATATTATCCTAATGGAGACTTTGCTAGTTATATTCTTGGATATACAGTATTAAAAGAAGATAAAAATAAAAATAAATGGATTACAGGAGAACTTGGGTTAGAAGAATATTATAATGATGAACTTAAGGGTAAGAGTGGTTATATTACTTATGAAAGAGATAAGTATGGTTATAAGATTGCTAATGGTAGAGAATATGTAGAACCAGCAGATAATGGTAATGATATTTATCTTACTATTGATAATAATATTCAATTATTTATAGAGAATGCTGTTAAGGAAGCCCAAAATAATTCAGAAGCAGAATGGGTACTTATGGCCGCAATGGATGCCAAAACAGGCAAGATACTTGGTTATTCTAGTACACCTAGTTTTGATCCAAATTTAAGAAATATGACTTCTTATATTGATCCAATTAGTACTTTAACATATGAACCAGGTTCCACAATGAAAATATTTAGTTATATGTGTGCAGTTGATTCAGGTAGATATGATGGTAGTACTAAATATACCTCTGGTAGTAAGACATATACCGGAGAAGATGGAAAAGAAACAACAATATCCGATTGGAAAAAAGAAGGATGGGGAGAAATTACCTATGATCAAGGATTTGCTTTATCCTCTAATATAGCAGTTGCTAATATTGTAGAGAATGTTATTAATAAAGAAGAATTAAAAGCTTGTTACACAAAGTATGGCTTTGGTAAAAAAACTGGCTTTACAATGAATAGAGAAGAAGAAGGCAGAGTAGATTATAAGTATCAGATAGAAGCTGCTACTGCAGGTTATGGACAAGGTATTACTACAACTGCTATTCAGCACCTGCAGGCTCTTACAATTATTAGTAATAATGGTGTTATGTTAAAACCATATATTATTGATAGAATAGTAGATAATGATACAGGTAAAACAATTTATACAGGTAAAAGTAAGAAACTAGGTAATATGGTTAGTTCAGAGACAGTTACAAAAATGAAAGAACTTATGGCTAGTGTTATCAATGGAGATAATACTAATTCTACTGGTTATGCCTATTATATGGATGGCTATAGTTTAATTGGTAAAACAGGTACTGCCCAAATATATGATTATAAGAAAGGAAAATATATGAGTGGTAGTTCAGAATATATTTATTCTTTCTCAGGTATGTTTCCTGAAGATAATCCCGAAATAATTTTATATGCAGCACTAAAAATACCTAAAGATACTACTAATTATATTGCCCCAATGGTTAAAGAAGTAGAAAAGAATATTACAAAATATTTAAATATTGAAGAAGCTAATAAAGATAAAAGTGCTTATGAGATAGAAGCCTTTTACAACATGGATGTTAATACCGTAAAGAATTATTTAGATAGTAAAGGAATAAGAGTTCTTGTACTTGGAAATGGTAATAAAATTATTGATGTGTATCCTAGTATTAATAACACAATATATGAGGATGATTTAGTTATCCTTAAAACTAATAATATGAATAATAAGATGATTAATTTAATTGGTTATTCTTATAAAGAAGTCATAAATATATTAAAAATGTTAGATATTAATTATACTATAGAGGGTAATGGTTATGTATATGAACAGAGTATTTTAGAAGG
>CAKPAL010000065.1 GCA_934132925.1 uncultured Bacilli bacterium | reverse complement strand
TATATTTTACTTGTTGGTAGATTTGATGGATAAGTATTATCTTCTTTACCATCATTATCGGTATCTACATTTATTACATAACTGAACTTATATGAATTACCTCTTCGCATTTCTTCATCTTCGGTATCATTTGGTGTTCCATAATCTAAGAAGAAGTAAACTTCATTATTATCATTACCTACTGTAGATATTGTTTTGGTATCAATTAATTTACCTTTGCTATCATAAGCATAGAATTTTATTGATCTTATTGGATTGTCCACTAGTTTTAGAACACTATTTATTTTATCTTTATCAAAGATAGCGGTTACTTTATAACCTCTTATGGTATCATCATCTAGGTTACTATCTTCTTTAACAGTATATTCTCCTGATGCCGTCATTTTATTAGTTATTTCATCTACTAATATTTCAGGAACTGTTACTTCATCTTCTAGTAAAAGAATTGATGGTGTTTCGAAAACATACATATTGTTTTGAATTTCAAATTTGTTGGTTTTAGTTTCGTCATAAGCATCTGTTACTTCTAATGTATAGTATTTTAGTAATTTGCCTCCTGATACTTCTCTTAAAGCATCTAGGTTTTCAATGCCAAACATACTTGATTTTAGGGTAAACTCTTTATTATAATATAATTCTTTGACATCTCCTTCTGTAGTAAATGTACCAATTAGGTCTGATACAATGCTATTTTTTACATTACCAGCATATAAGTTAAAGGTTATTGAACTTATTTTATCTACTGATGTATCTTCTGGATCAGTGCTTATTAATTCTGTACTTACTGATATTGGATCTTCAAAGGTATAGTTGTTACTCTTCCAATTTTGCATCTTTAAGGCTTTAGTTCCTTTGGTACTAGCTGCAAAGCTTCCAATATACATTCCTTCTTGAAGGCCTTGGCCATTTTGCATATCGACATTAGCATATACTTCGAAAGTATATAGGGTATCTTCTAGTAGACTTCCTAGTCGCATATTATAAGTCATTGTACTACTATCAAACGTAACTCCATTTATATCTTTCTTTATTTTATCCGGTCCAAAGTATTTGATAACAAAATTATTTTCTTTATCAAAGCAACTTCTACCAGTATTGGAAACAGTACATCCTTCATCATTAATAGTTACTGTTCCTACTATCATATTGAATGATGTTTCCTCTTCATTTAATTCGAATGAAACAGTTGGCTTTCCTAATACTTGGAAATAGTTACTGAAACCTGTTTCAATTTGATTATATTTGTAATTATCATAGTATTCTACTATTACTCTAAAACGATAGTCAATATTACTTAAGATATTGTTTTCACCTAGTTTTAGTTTTTGATCTTTCAATTTATCTGAACTAAAGGTATAAACTGGTTCTCCAACAATTCCTTCTTCAGTAATATCTTCTGCTTTGTATATTTCATAAATATATCTTGTAATACTACTATCAACATCTTCTGGTTCTCCCATAATAAGTGAGAAGTCTTTTCCATCATCACTTACTTTTACAGATATCTCTCCTGGTGTTGGTTTTAGTTTTAAAGTAACATCACTAGTACTCATGGTATATACATTAGCATAATTTAAGTTATTAAAGACAACGGAATCTACTTTTACATTATATGTAGTGTTATTAGTTAGTCCATCAAATAATGTTAAATTATCAGTACTATTATAAATAGTTCTAGTTTCTCCTATTTGATTATCGTCAGCATCATATAGACTTATATTCAATGATTTGACATCACTAGTTCCAAAATCAATGGAATATGATAGACTATCTGTAGTTACATATTCTCTAATCAAACTGATATCTAGGCTTTCTGTTTTGAACATTTTTTTGAAGTATTGAATACCAGTGGTATTGTTTTCTTCACTAATAGTCATAACATAATTGCTATTAGGAGATAATGAACCAATATTTACATTTTGAATATCACTGACATTTACGAGTGTTTTTTGGTATACAACTTTTCCAGTATCGGTATTAACTAATGTAAGAATTAGGTTTCCTTTTATAAAGTCTGCTGTATCGATTACTTGAAAACTTGCTTCGATACTATTTATTCCTGCTTTAGCGGTAATTAAATCTACAGATACTTCTTTTTTTACTACTGATGTTGGTTCCCCTGTTGTACCACCATTTCCAGTATTGCCGTCATTTTGGTCTCCACCTGTGCCTCCGCCTGTATTTCCACCGGTATTTCCACCTGTGGTACCTTGACCATCGCCACTTCCGTTACCATTGTTTCCTTTATTATCATCTTTTACTTTACCATCACTTGGTTTAATATCGATATTTTCATTTCCATCAATAGTCATTTCATTTAGAGAAAGTCTACTATCATCGTCTAGATATACATTTTTATTTCCTAAATCTATTTTTATTTTATCGCCAACATAGATAGTACTACCATCACTTACTGTTTGGTAACTGCCTTCCTGGTTTTCTATTTTTACTATACCATCTTCAACAAATAGTATTTCGAAATAGTTACCACTGATAGCTTCATTACTTCCTGCTAATTTGATTTTGATATTGCTACCTACTACTATATATTTGTTATCAGTAATTTTACCTAGAAAATTACCAAATATTAATGTTTTATCTTGGTTTTCAACATAATAACCTCCGTTATTATACTTGATAATTGATTTATCGGTAATATTATAATATGGTACTAACGAAGTATTAATATTATCTAAATCTAGGATAACACCATTTTTCATAAATGATAATGAATTATCTAAATAATGGATAAAATTATTTTTATCCGTACTTACTTCTTTATTTTCAGTATCCTTGAAAACATATTCATTAAAAACATTTTCTTTGTATACAGTATTATCTTTAAAATATAATTTATCACTTTTTGTAGCACTACTACTGATTATGTAACCAGCACTATAAAACTCCTTACTATTTTCTCTAGTAAGAAGAATAACTCCTACTGTTAAAATTATTAAAGATACTATACTTATACTTAAAATTATCCAAAAACTTTTTCCACCTAATTTTTTCATTTTATCACCAATACCTATTCTTAATAAATTATATCAAAATAAGGTATAAAAGTCAATTGTTACAAAATAGAAAAAATATAAAAAAATTTAACTTTTTTCAATTTAGATGTTTACAAATGAAAAAAAATATAATATAATATTTAATGTATTTATTTAATTGTTAGGTTTTGTCTCCTTAGCTCAGTTGGTAGAGCAACTGACTCTTAATCAGTGGGTCTAGGGTTCGAATCCCTAAGGGGACACCATTTTTATTTTTTTAAAAAAATACTTGCAACTTCATTATATATATGGTATAATGATTAAGCAAACAAAAAATGGGCTTGTAGCTCAGGTGGTTAGAGCGCACGCCTGATAAGCGTGAGGTCGATGGTTCAAGTCCATTCAGGCCCACCATTTTTTGGCCAGTTGGTGAAGTGGCTTAACACACTGCCCTTTCACGGCAGCATTCATGGATTCGAATTCCATACTGGTCACCAATTTGTATATTAAAACTCTTGATTTTTTTCAAGAGTTTTTATTTTTCTTTAAATAGATTAGCAATAATTATTCCTAGTATCATAAACATTAGACCAATACTTAATGTTATAATACTTACTTTATTTTTAAATACTTGGATAATTAATAGTACTATACTCGATAATAATACTCCTAATACAAATGAATACATTTTATTGTTATATTTTCTAAATAGGTATTCAACTATTTTCATAAGTAGTAGTATAAATATTATAGTACTGATAGAAAATGTTATTATTAATTTGATATTGGTTATATTTCCTATGGAATAAACAA
>CAKPAL010000064.1 GCA_934132925.1 uncultured Bacilli bacterium | reverse complement strand
CAACCAAAACTCTTAAAATGTAAAATACCATCAACTCCCTCTAACATTGCTAAATAACTCAAAACAACACTACCACTAGCATCTGCTCCTAAATGATATTTAATATATTTTTTGCCCTTTCTAATCATCTTACCAAGTTTAAACCTCTTTGTTATAAGTAAATAAGTAAGATCCGTATTCCTATGTACCTCTATTCCCATTTTAATTAATTTTCTCTCACTATTATAAGTTGTATTATTATCAATCAAAGAATATAATTCTCCCAATATAATAACCTTAAGAGGATTACTAGGCTTATTTATTTCAATATTTCTAAACTTCTTTTTATATCTAAAATAATAAATAATATTCTTAATTATTCCATTATCCCTAAAACTATCAAGATACTCCTTCTCTAGTTTTTCAAAAGAACCATCTATCACTTCAAATCCCATATTAAGCCTAATAAACTTCTCTATCTTATCTATGCAAACTATCATAATAAGACTATTAACTAAATAATAAAAAGCAGTAAAAACATTAATTTTCTTATTCATCTTTTTAAAGAAATTATAAGCCTTCTTTAAAGAAATATGGTTATCACTAATTAAATTATAAAATTCAAAATCATAACCTAAATCTCTTAAAATCTTTTCTTCTAATTCACCATAATAGCCATATCTACAACCACCACCACCTTGAATCAAAGTATTTGCTCCCATTTCAAGAGCCTCAATATAATTACCAAGATTATATTTAAAAGGCACACACACAAAAGAAGGAGCATATTTGTCTCCAAGACTAATTGTTCTTCTAGTAGTCGAAGGAGGAATAATAACCCTACATTTCGTAGTTTTCCTAATAAGATAATCAAACACAATATAATAATTCCCCAAATGAGGAAAAGAAATAACTCTATCCATTATCTCGCCTAGCCTTTAAAATATCGACAAAACTCTCAAGTCTTGTTATTAATCCACTAGTAGCGGTACTCTCATCAACAGTTATCTTAATTGAAGGAATATCATCTAACTTTCTAATAGCGAGCTCATTAACAAGAGAATCAGGTCCACATGGAAAAGAAGATAAAAAAATAATACCATCAATATTATCTTTATAAAAGAAAGCACTACCTATATTCTCTTTAGAATAAAGAAAATACAAAGTATTAGAAAAGTCTTCAGCATAACCAATAGCGGTCCTTCTATCTAATCTATCAGAATATAAAAGATCAATATTATTTTCCTTAAAGTATTTAATAATATTACCACTTAAATATTCATCATAAACAACATAAGGATGAGCAACAATAAGTATTTTCATTTTATTAGATCTAAATACCTTATCCTGCTTATTAGCCAAAGTCTCAAAATGTTTTTTCTCCTTAATTTTCCCCTTAACATAGTAATATAAAACCTTAAAAATATTTTTCTTTAATCTAATACCCATTTTAATAAAACCAAATATTTCAAACCTTCCCTTTAAATAATCAATATCATAATCTAAAATATTATCTTCAAACAAATTGTTAACAACATCATATATTCCATTAAACTTCATACATACCCTATTACCTTTACCATAATTACATATTCTAGGTACAAGAATATAATCACACTTCGAAGAAAGTTCTTTAATATGACCTAAGTAAATTATTGAAGGAAGACAAGCCTCATCAATAGATAACTTTTTTCCCTCCATAATAGTTCCCTTATTACTAGGAGAACTAATTATAAGTGTGCACCCAATCCCCTCAAAAAAAGTTTTCCACAAAATATAATTACGATAATATAAAAATGCTCTTGGTATACCTATTTTAATCTTCTTTTTCATATAGCCTCCATATAATACTATGAACAAACCAAAGAAAAAAGAACCAGTATCTAGTTCCTATTTATCATTAATAGTTCTCTTTCTAACATAAGCCTTATTATCACTAGGAGCATTCTCATTAATATCAGATATTCCTAAGCATAACTTTCCATAATTCATAATAAGAGAATCAATTTCACTTTTATTATTAGAAATATTCATATCTACCCTATTAAGTTTATTAGAAGAAGCATTTAATTTACTACGAAGAACTTCTAAGTTTCTCTCATAGCTATTCTTCAAATCAACTCTTCTCAATTCAAAATCTTCAAATATTTTTGAACGTTTCTTATAATCAATAAAAACACCAGTCATAGTACCAATAATAACTACTAATGCCGCTAGTAGAATTGATATTGCCGTTGGTACAAAAGTACCAAAAGAATTAATAATAATTAAAATTGTAGCTAAACCAATGTTAGAAGCAAACAATCTAAGTATTACTTTTAAATATTTGTTTACTTCCTTCTGCCAATCAGCTTCAATACCCATTCTTTTCATATTATATTCGTTAGCAAGAACCTTATACTCGCTAGATAAATCATTATATTCACCAACCATATCTTCTCTACATATCTCTAATGTCTTAAGTTCTTTAACTAATCTATCATATGTTTCTCTATAACAATTCATAATAACCTCCAAATAATATCTATATTATAGTTCATTAAATGACATAAGTCAATAAAAAAGAACTAGTTCTCGCTATCTAGTTCTTCATCATCAACAATATTTAAATCAGCATAGTCATCATCTAAAATATCATCATCACTATTATCAGTATAATCATCATCATAGTTATCTTCTTCACTCATATTCTCATCATCATAACCATCTTCACTTTCATCTTCTTCAGAATCAGTTTCTTCATAAATATCATCAATATCTATTTTAACAGAATGATTAATTCTTAAATCCCAATTACCATCATTAAGTAAAATAAACTCTTTAGAAGTAGTTAAAGACTCAAAGAAATCACCTATTCTTTCTTGATATTCATTATCAGATAATTCAAGTAATTTACATACCTCTTTAAATAAATCAGCCGTATTCATAGGTTTCTTATTTTCCTTTAAATATAATTCTGCTATTTTAGCATAAGATAACATTTCAAGATTTTCTTTACTCATTTTACTAAGCATAATATTTTCCTCCTACATTTCTTCTCTAAGAATTAACCCAAGCATATTAGCAGCATTATTCATAACCACCCTAATAGCGGCAATAAAGGCAATTCTCTCTTTAGTATATACTTCATCATCAGTAACAATTTTCTCTGCTGAATAATAACTATGAAATAATCCAGCAAGTTCATATAAATAGTTAGCAACTAGGTGTGGTGTTCCTTTTGAAGCCGCACTAACAACGACATCCTCAAACTCTACTAACTTGTTCAAAATAGTATATGCACTATCACTATCAATAGTACTAAACTTCAAATCATTTTCTATAGTCTTACCTCTTAAAATAGAACTAATCCTGGCATTAGCATATTCAATATAGAAAATAGGATTTTCATTACTATTTTTAACCGCAAGGTCTAGGTCAAAATCCATTTGTGTATCCAAACTCTTTGAAGCAAAAAAGAATCTAGCAGCATTAACACCAACATCATCAATCAATTCATTCAAAGTAATCGTTTTACCGGTTCTCTTACTAAGTTTAACCTCCTCGCCATTTCTAAGAAGTCTAACCATCTGAAGAATCCTAATATCAATTTTACTAGCATCATATCCCACAAACTCTAGTGAAGACTTAAGTCTATGAATATAACCATGATGATCAGAGCCAAGTACATCAATAAGTTTATCAAAACCCCTATTGAACTTATCACTATGATAAGCAATATCAGGAAGTAAATAAGTATAATTACCATCACTCTTAATCAAAACTCTATCTTTTTCATCATATAAATCAGTAGTTCTAAGCCATAAAGCATTATCTTCAACATAACACTTACCACTATTTTTAAGTTTAGATAAAGTATCTTCAACAAG
>CAKPAL010000063.1 GCA_934132925.1 uncultured Bacilli bacterium | reverse complement strand
TCTTTTATTAGTCTATTTAATGAATAATTGTCTCTCTTTTCATTATATGATAGTATTTTTATTATATCTATTATTCGATAATCATTTGATGTAAATGTTTTATTATAGTCTTTCAATATGTTTTTGTTTGCTAGATAATCTCTTATATAATCACTATACCCTTTTGTAACCACGCCATATTCATTTGTTCCTTTAGATAGGCAGTCTCCTAGTGTTAAGTATGATAATTCTTTGTTAATTGTAAAATTATATATGAAATAACAAGATAAAAAAAGAATTAATACTAATAATACTTTCTTCATAGTTCACCTAATTAAGTATATTTATATTAATTCTATTTTAGCACCTACATTGGATAATTTTTCACAAATATTGTCGTATCCTCTTAATATGTATTTTATGTTATCGATTTGGGTTGTTCCATCCGCGATTAAACCACATATTAACATTGAGGCTCCTCCTCTTAGGTCAGTGGCAGTAACGCTTTTTCCATGTAATGGTGTTACTCCTTTGATTTTAGCAATTTTATTTTCTTTGACAATAATATTTGCTCCCATTCTATTGGTGTCATAAATATTTTGAAAGCGATTCTCGTATATTGTTTCTTCTACGGTGCTTGTACCACTACATCTTGTTAAAAAGGGAATAAGTGGTTGCTGAAGGTCTGTCGGAAATCCTGGATATGGTTGGGTTTTTATATTTACTGCTTTATATTTTTCTTTAGCATTGATAGTTATTTGGTCTTCTTCTATTTTCATATCTACCCCGGCTTCAATTAATTTTGATGTTAAAGATTCAATATGAGATGGTATTATTTTTTTTATCGTTAGATTATCTCCTAATAAAGCTCCTATTATTACATATGTTCCTGCTTCGATGCGATCTGGTATTACTTCGTGGAAGGCTTTATGAAGATAATCCACTCCCTTGATAGTAATAACATCAGTACCTGCTCCTCTTATTTTGGCTCCCATATTATTTAAAAAAGTAGCTACATTTACTATTTCTGGTTCCTTGGCAGCATTCTCTATAGTAGTGATACCTTTAGCTTTAGTGGCCACTAAAATGGCATTTATCGTGGCTCCTACGCTTGGCATATCTAAATATATTTTACTTCCTTTTAGTTCTTTAGCAGTGATTGTGTATCTATTTTTTTCTTCAATGACAGTAGCTCCTAGAGCGGTATAAGCTTTAAGTGTTTGATCTATTGGTCTTTCTCCTATTGAGCAGCCTCCTGGAAA
The DNA here is from genome assembly GCA_934132925.1 of uncultured Bacilli bacterium. Classification (GTDB taxonomy): domain Bacteria; phylum Bacillota_I; class Bacilli_A; order RF39; family UBA660; genus CAG-302. The sequence continues at coordinate 2,643 of CAKPAL010000063.1, read as the reverse complement.
ATACATTTCTACATGTTTATACTTTCCTAATAATGAAGACATAAAATAATAGGATGCTCTTAATTTTTGTGACATTTCTTCTGGTATTTCTTTATTTATTATTTTACTAGAGTCTATTATTACGCTACCATCTTTTCTTATTATATTGGCATTTAAATATGTTAATATTTCTTCAAGAGAGTCAACATCCGATATGTTTGGTACATTATTTATTTCTACAGTTTCATCGCACAATATAGCAGCAGGTATTAGGGCTACAACACTATTTTTTGAACCTGATATTTCTACTACCCCAGATAATTTGTTTCCACCTTGGATTTTTATTTTTGGCATAAATACTCCTTTCGTTCTTTACTTTATTGTATTCTTTTAAAGAGTATTAGTCAATGATATTGAGAATTTTTATAATTTATTTTACATCATTTATTATTTTAATATGTATAATATTCCCAATAGAAGTAATATTGAGCCTCCTATTACAGTTGATATTTGTCCATATTTTTGATTTAATTTATCTCCTAGATTTAATCCTAAATAAGTAAATGAAAGACTTGTAATAGCAAAAGTTAGAGCTGATAAGATGTATTTATTTGTGATTACAGATAAACCTATTCCTGTAGTTAAACTATCTATACTTACAGATAAACCGAATAATAAATATCCTGGTATAGTTAATAAAAATTTTTTATCTTCTTCTTTAAAACTTGATATTATCATTTCGATGGCTATTAGAATTAAAATTATTCCTACAAGAATGTTTGTATTTATGATTATTTTGCTTGTTATTAGACTTCCTATTCCTGTTCCTATTAGTGGCATTATAAAGTGATATATTCCCACTATTACGGATAATAATACTTTATGCTTTTTTGTTATTCCTTGAGTTCCATATATTAATGCTAAAGAAAAGGCATCCATAGATAGGCTTACCGCTATTAGAATGATTGTTATTATTTTCAATTTTTCTCACCTATCTAAATATATGTTGTTAGTTTTAAAATATTTTATTTAGATTTTCTGCTACCCATGATTTGTATTCTATTTGTTCGTTATTTTCTAAATCTACCAAACACAGATTAGGAAACAAAACACACCACCAATTATCTCCTTTTCCATCGCCAATTGTTATAACTATTGATTCATAGTAACCTTCTTTATATTTTACTTGTTTATATTCTTTCTCAGGAAAATAGTTATATCCAAAATTTATGTTATAATCCATGTTATAATTGTTTTCTTTGAATATATTATTAATTGAAGTATCGATATTACCTAAATTATTATTTATTATTTTTCTCGCTTCGTCAATGCTATTTATATTTTCTAATTTTTTATATGTGTCTTGTTCTAGATACTTTTTTACTTGGTTTTTCATATTTTGGTCTAGACTAGTATTGCTATTAGGTATTACTCTTAACCTTATGGCAGTATCTGGTATTATTATTGGTTTTTCTTTTACTTCATTATATATTAAGAACATGGTTAAGACTACTAGTACTATTAATATTTTTTTCATAAAAAATATCACCCTTTCATTGTAATTATGAGTGATATTTTATTTTTTTATTCTTATTTTTTAATCTTTATTACTATTTGATAATCTTCTTTAGTATCTAATTCTTCTAGTGTTACTTGGTAACCCACTTCAGTAATTGTTTTTACTGCATCTTTGGCTAATCTGATAGCAGTTGCATATTTTATTTTATCCATACTGTTTTCTGCTGGTTCTTTTACCTCTTCTTTTAGTTCAGGCATAACTTCTATGCTAGGCATCTTATCAGTCATCCTTTCTTCTGATGGCGTTTTTTTACTTTCAACTTGTGGTTCTTCATTACCTAAACTGTTGATATTTATAAAATCATTATTTTCGGTTTGTGTATATACATTTGGATTTTCCGGTTCTTCTTTTATTTCTTCTTTGGTATACAATGGATTGGTTCCACTATCTATTGGTATTGATAAGTCAATAGGTACTTCATTTTGTTCAGGCATAATTGGTGTTTCTTTTGTTATACCAAGTAAATTTTTGATATATTCATCTGTATCCCTAACATTTATTCTTTCTGTTATTATTTTATTTAGTACTTGTTTTTGCAACTCTTCATCCTTTACTTGAAGAAGGCATCTAGCATGTCTTTCTGATATTAGGTTGTTCATAAGTGCAACTTGAACCTCATTAGTAAGTGATAATAGTCTCATTTTATTAGCAATTGTTGACTGACTTTTTCCCATTCTTTTAGCTAGTTCTTCTTGAGTAAAATTGCCCATTTCTAGTATTTTCTTGTATGATTTTGCTTCTTCAATAGCGGATAAATCTTTTCTTTGGATATTTTCAATTAATGCCAATTCAGCACTGGTTTGATCGTCCATTGTTCCTACAATTGCTGGTACCTCTGATAATCCTGCTATTGTAGCTGCTTTATATCTTCTTTCACCTGCTATTATTTCATATTTACTTCCTAAATCCCTTAATATTAATGGTTGAATTATTCCATGTTCTTTGATAGAATTTGCTAATTCATTTAATGCTTCTTCATCAAATGTTAATCTTGGTTGAAATCTATTTGGTATGATGTCAGAAAGTCTTACCATTACTACTTCTTTATTCATTTTCATAGTTATATACACCCTCTTTAATTTCTT
>CAKPAL010000062.1 GCA_934132925.1 uncultured Bacilli bacterium | reverse complement strand
AGAATTACTAGATGAAAGTTATGATGAAGTTATTAGATTAATTGATGAAATAAGGAAAAAATAACAGAAATAAGTAGCAATACTTTAGAAAATGCTTTTAAAAAAACAACTAGTAAAGATTTCTTACTAGCTCAGAAAGGATGGACAAGTATTATAATTTAGATGATATTATTTAGTTTTGAATAGGATGGTGAGGTAAAATGAGTGGTACTAAATTAATTGAAACAGATAGATTAGTCTTGAGAAAAGTAACTATGAATGATGCTCATGATTTATTTATTAATTGGGCTAGTGATATTAAAACAAATGAATACTTAACTTTTAAATGTCATGATAATGAAGAGATTACTAAAAAAGTAATTAGTTATTGGTTAAAGAAATATGAAGAAAATGGATTTGAGTGGTGTATAGAAGTAAAAGATACTAAAGAAGTAATCGGTGTTATTAGTGCAAATACTTCATATAAATATAATACTTTAGAAATAGGTTATAGTATATCTTCTAAATACTGGAATAAAGGTTATACTACAGAAGCAGTAAAAACAATAATTGATTATTTATTTAATGAATGTAATTATAATATAATTGAGGCTGTTATACCAAGTAATAATATTGGTAGTATTAAAGTAGCAGAAAAATGTGGTATGGAATTAGAGGCTACTTTAAAAGATAGATATAAAAATAAATTAACTGGTAAAATGAATGATTTACTTATATATTCTATTTTTAATAATAATTAAATGAAGAGGAGAAAATAAATGGAAAAAATATACAATAAATTAGTAAGAGATAATATTCCGAGTATAATTAAAGGGAATGGAGAAACTCCTATTACTAGAATATTAGATGAAGAAGAATATAAAAAAGAATTAGAAAAGAAATTATATGAAGAATATAATGAAGTACTTGAAGCAAGTGGAGAAGATAGAGTAGAAGAATTAGCAGATATGATAGAAGTAATTAAATATTTAGCTAAGTTAGAGGGTAAAGAACTAGAAGACGTTATTAAGACTGCTGATGAAAAGAGTACTAAGCGTGGCGCTTTTAATGATAAAATATTCTTAGAAAAGGTATTAGATGAAGAGAGATAATAAGATAAAGAATTATTAGTGTAATGATAATTCTTTTTTAAATATTTGACTAATTAATAAAAATAGAGTATTATATAAGTAATTTATTTGAGGGGATGAGATATATGACTATAAAGAATATTGATATTTATAGTGAAATGAATGGTAGTTATGTAGTAGATAAAGATAAGAAGATTACTGGGTATGCTTCAATTGATAAACCTTGGCAGAAATATTATAGTAAAGAAGCTATTACTGCTAGTATACCTGAATTAACTGCTTATCAATATATGGTAAGTCAAAATGAAGATAATTTAAGTACTAAGGCTATTATGTATTATGGTAAAAAGATTAGTTATAAAAATTATATAGATATGATAGATGAGACCTCTAGAAGACTATATAATCTTGGTGTTACTGAAGGAGAAGTAGTGACAGTTATGTCTGTTGCTAATCCTGAATTAGAAATTTTATTTTATGCATTAAATAAGTTAGGAGCAGTTATTAATTTAATTGATGTAAGAAGTGATTATAAACAAATAAAAAAATATCTTATGGAAGTAAAATCTAGTGTAGTAGTAGTTATGGATAATTTTTTACCTGAGTTTGATAAATGTATGGAAGATGAAGATATTAATAATATAGTAGAAAATGTTATTACATTAAGTCCATATAATTCAGTATTGTTTCCATTTAATGTATTAGCAGAAAAGAAATCTAGAAAAGAAGATAGTGTCTTATATAGTAAGATAGATGAAATAAAGAAGAAAAATAAATATATGACATGGAATGATTTAATGAATGTTCCTAAATATCGTTATCCTAGATATCCTAGATATAAAAAGAATATGGTAGCGGCTTTAGTTCATACTGGTGGTACTACTGGTGTACCTAAGACAGTTAAATTATCTAATGAAAACTTTAATGCTATGGCTATTCAATATAAATCACTTAATGCTAATTATAATAAAGGTGATACTTTCTTAAATGGTATAGTTCCATTTGTTGCGTATGGTATTGTTGTTACTATTCATATGCCTATGTGTTTAGGTATGACTAATATTATTGCTCCTATATTATCTCCTAAAGAGTTTACAGAGTTTATGATTAAGTATAAACCTAATCATACTATTACAGTTCCAACTTATGTTGAGCATTTTGTACATGATAGAAAAGCAGATTCAATGAATTGGAAATGCTTAAAAAATCTTGGAATAGGTGGTGATTACTTCCCAGAGCAATCAGAAATTTATGTTAATGAATTTTTAAAAAATCATGGCAGTTCTTCAATTGCAGAGAAGGGCTATGGCATGACAGAAAATTCTTCTACTGCTGGTGTTTGTTTAGTAGGAGTAAATAAAACAAATAGTTTAGGTATTCCACTTCCACTTAATACTTATGGTATATTTGAAAGAGGTACTAATAAAGAATTAAAATATGGTGAAGAAGGAGAAATATGTATAACTGGTCCAACTGCAATGCTTGGTTATTTAGATAATGAAGAAGAAGGTAAAGTTATAAAAATACATAGCGATGGTAAAAAGTGGATACATTCTGAAGATGTAGGTATAATTGATGAAGATGGTTTTCTATTCTTCAAAGGAAGATATAAAAGATTAATACCTCATGGTGGATTTAAATTATATCCTTCATATATTGAAGGGGTAATAATGAAACATCCTAATATTGATAATTGTTGTGTAATTTCTATCCCAGATAAAGTGTATGGAGCTTCGCCTGAAGCGCATGTTGTTATAAAGAAGGATAGCGTGAGCGAACTTAAAAAATTAAAAGAAGAATTGATAAAACTATGTCAAGATAAACTTCCTTCTTATTCACAACCAGAAGATTTTATTTTTGAAGAAGATTTACCACTTACATCTGTTGGTAAAGTAGATTATAAAAAAGTAGAAAAAATGAGAATAAAAAAGTTAGAGGAAAGCACTAAATAATGGTTTACTAATCTATAAAAATAGAGTATTATATAAGTAATTTATTTGAGGGGATGTGTTATAAGAATATGGAAAACTATAATAAAGAAATAGAAAGAAATTTATATTTAAGAGAATTATTATTAGGAAATATACAAGGACCATTAACTGGAATACCAAATATAGATAGACCTTGGCTTAAATATTATACTAAAGAAGAATTGATGGCTGGTTCTATTAATAAAACAGTTTATCGTTATTTATATGATGAAAATAAAAAATATATAAATGATACTGCTATTATATTTGCAAATAGAAAGATAAAATATTTTGAATTATTTTTACAAATAGAAAAAGTTGCTAAAGCACTTAAAACTATAGGTGTAAAAAAAGGAGAAGTAGTTACTATATGTTTACCTAATACACCTGAGTCTGCATATTTATTTTATGCTTGTAGTATGATAGGAGCAATAGCAGATTATATAGATCCTACTGAAAGTGAAGAAGGATTAGAAAAGTATTTGAATATATCTAATCCTAAGCATTTAATAATGTTAGATATGTGTTTTGATAAGTTTACTAACTTAATTGAGAAAAAAAATATAGAGAATATTGTTGTTACTTCACCAGTAGAATCTCTACCATTAATAATGAATGGCTTAAAGATTAAGAATAAAATATCTGATAGAGAAATTTATAATAGACATAAAAAAGTTATGAGAGAGTCTTCAGCTAATTATATGCTTTATAAAGATTTTATTAAAAATGGAAATATGTATAATGGTGTATTAGAAGAAGAGTATGAAAAAGATAGACCAGTTGCTATTGTTCATACAGGAGGAACTACTGGAGTGCCAAAAGGAGTTCTTTTATCAAATGATAATTTAAATGAACTTACTAATCAAATAAAGAATTCACCAGTACAATTTATAAGACATTACTTATTAGTAGGAGTAATGCCAGAATTTGTTGGATATGGTCTTAGTGTAGGATTACATACATCTTTAGTTTGTGGTATGAA
>CAKPAL010000061.1 GCA_934132925.1 uncultured Bacilli bacterium | reverse complement strand
TTTCTTATTGGAAGTTCTTTAACTAATACTTTCTTATTATCTTTCTTAAAAGTATCTATCTTAAAATATTCTTTAAATATATCCTTAATATCATTACTTTGAAAATCTCCCAATACAAAAATATCAATCTGATCTTCTTTTAATACCTTTTTATAATATTCATATAAATTTTTACCAGTAATATTATCAATATCCTCAATATAACCAAAAGTATTATAAGAATATGGCTTATCTTTCATCTTTTCCATTAATTTTAATACTGAATACTTAATCTTATTATCATTAATACTAAGTATACCCTGTTTTAATCTATTCTTTTGATTATCAATACTTATAAAAGCATTATCTTTTACATAAGGATTAAAAATTAAATCAAGAAAAAAGATGATAGATTCTTTATTCATATTCTCTTCAGTATACTTCTCATTCAAAAACTTAGTCTGAAAAGAAAGATTACTAAAGTTACCAATTCTTGATATACTAGAAGATACTTTAATATCATAAAGATTTTCACTCTCGATAATTAAATCTCTTTCTGTCTTATAGTTATTACTAGAATCTAATAGTACCATCTTCAATAGGTTCCTTATTGTAATCTCTTTTTTATCTACTGGTCTATAAAAATCTACATCTATAGTAATTGTTTTAAACTTGTTCGTTTTGATTAAGTGGAGATTATATCCCCCCATACTTATTGTCTCAAATGTCATTATCCCACCTCTTTCTTATAGTATGTGCAAGTTTTATATTTTTAAACTAGTCTCTAGTGCTAAAGTAATTAATCTATCAAGTCCTTGTTCTCTTTCTAAACTAGATAATTTATAAGTAAAAGTAAAACTATCACTTACCATAAGTAAAGTACTTGCTTTCTTACCAAGTAATTTAGCATTGGTGAATAATGCAAATGATTCCATCTCTACACCTAGAACATTATATTTTTCTACTTTATCTTTAAAATCATTATTTTGCTCATAAAAAACATCAGAACAGTATATATTTCCCTTATATATAGTATCTCCTAGTGCTTTAGAAGTATCCATAATAATATTATTTAAATCATTATCCCCATTAATATTAATATTAGGATAATTACATAAAAATCTACCATAATTAGAATTAGTAATTGAATTATCTACGAGTACCATATCTTTTAATTTAAGATTAGTATAACTACCCATAGTACCTATTCTAATTATATAATCAACATTATATTCTTTATATAACTCATAAGAATATATCCCCATACTAGGACATCCCATTCCTGATGGAAAGATTGTTACTTTTCTATTTTTATAGTAACCAGTATAGGCAGTCATACCTCTAACATTATTTACTATTCTAGAATTAGTAAGAAACTTTCTTGCTATGTATTCACATCTTTTAGGATCTCCCGGCATAAGAACTACATTAGAAATATCTTCTAATTTACTCTCTATATGTGTACTCATATTTGCTCCTTATCTTGTAATATTTATACTATATTTTTTAACATTTTCTTTTAATAAACTATCACTATAAGTAAATTTAATCTCTAGTTTATCTTCAGTAGTATACTCTTTAGATTCTTCTCCTATAGAGTTATTATTCCCATCATATAATTTTATAGTAATAGTATACTTATCACTATTATTATTTTTAAGATCACTAGTAAATACTATATCAGTATCACTATTATTATTAATAACAATATTACTTACATTTACATCATTAATATTTAAACTATAATTATTAATAGAAATATCTTTAATAGTTTCTTCAGTATATTCTTCTTTATAACTAGATATATCAATACTAGCAAGTAAATTAATATATACTTTAGTATTATCTCCATCAGTAGTAAATCTTATACCATTAATAGTACTATCTTTAGTAATATTATTAACTACACTAGTACAAATATCATTAGTATTACCATAGAAAACACATAAATTAGTAGTAATTTCTTTATATATATTAGTAACTACTTCTTCATTATCTTTATTATAAGTAATTTCTAATTCATTATTAACAAGTGGAATATTTAAGTTTAAACTACCATCTTTAGTAGTAACTACTACTGCATTATTACTAGTACTAGCAGTAACATCTAAATTAGAATTATTTAAATTAGTTACAACATCATTCAAAGTAGCATAACTAGGAGTATGGTCATCAGGTTTAACTTCATCTTCTTTCTTAGTAAGTTTTAAAATAGATAATATTGCAATACATCCTATTAGTATTACTATTAAACAATAAGCAATAATAGTATCTACCTTTTCTCTCTTTTCTACCTTCTGTCTCATCATCATTTCTTGATCATAATTTTGTTCATTCATTTTATTTACCTCTTTTCTTCTTTATTTATTTTATATTTCCTTTACCTATACAGATAATTGATATGGATTACTACTTGTTCCAGTTCCTGATGCTATCATCAATCCAGAATTTAAATATAAAGATGGCATTGTCCCTCTAGCCCCAGTCGCCCCACTAACAACAGTCATACCATTAGCATAAAGAATTAATATAGATTTTCCATCACCATAATAACTAGTTAATGTCGAAAAGCTATTACTAGTAATTCCTATATTGTACATCCAATTATTTGCTGTACATACACTATCATTATAAGAATTTAATTGATTTTGGCATAAACTCAAATCAGCAGCATAAGCATAATCACTTAAGTATGGTATAGCAATCTTCCCATTCCATGTTACAGCGTTACCAGAATATACAGTTGTTCCCTTTTCGTCTTCATATGCTTGATTTGGATACACTGCCGTACTAGAGCCTCCTAAATTATAGGTGGCGGCAAAAATAATATCCCTTGTTGCAGTGGTTTGCAAACCTGTTAACTTAAAATCATAGGAAGATTTTCCTGAATATTCCAAACTATTATAATAATAGTTATTTAATATTTTTTGTAGTGATGATTTGCTATAATCATTCTGTCCGCTACCTGCTGTTGGCTCAGCTGCCAATCCATTAATCGCTTCTTTATCACTTGTATTATATTTTAAAATATCCACAGCAGTATTACTATCATTATCTCTTGAAATGGATTGAAGGTAAGTATCTTCAGTGTCGTCATCATAAGATATGTCATCTATACTTTCATTTCTCATTATTTTTACCTTGCCATCAAAAACACCTATTATTCTCCATGTTTCACATGTACTTGAGGATTGATTACTATAATCAGAACAATTAAAGTATATATAATTATTTGGAGACGCCCCATAATATCTTATATTATCTCCTATATCTTTCATAAGATTATTCGTAGTATCATATTGATAATTTATGCTATTATTTGTTACTGTAGTTTTAGTACTACTATTATATAAGTTAGTAATCATTTGAGCAGCATTTGGTTTTGTAACAGTTATCTTGCCTGAAGCAAAACCATCACTTGATATTATTTTAAATGTATGTTCTCCTTCACTTAATGTTTTTAGATAAGACTCTTTAAAAGTAACTATTGTTGAACCATCAGTTAATGTATAGTTAGAACTATCTACAGTTACTCCATCTACTCTTACTTCTTTAAATTTACTAAGAGCTGCATTTGATCTAACTGCTTTTGTTCCAGAACCACTATATGATGGTGTATAAGTAGTTCCATCTTCATTAGTTAACTGATATGTAGCAGTAGCTTCTGTTACTGTTATTGTACCAGATAATGACTTACCCATCATCGATAAACTATTTTCTTCATTACCATCGATATATAGATAAAAGATATAACTAATATTACCTTTAGATAATTCTCCTTCATATAAAGTGTTTTTACTATTACTTTCTATATTGCTGAAATCTCCTTCGGCCATTACTGTATTGTTAGATACTAGTTTATACTTTAATGTACTATTCTTTAGTTCATTATCTATACTAGTAATATTTAATGATATTCTATAACTAAAACTAGTAGTACTTTTATTAGTTATAGTAAAACTAGTACTCTCTCCATCAGTATAATTAAATACTGGTGCTAATTTATTAGTACTTATATCATTACCATTTTTAAATATTACATCAGA
>CAKPAL010000060.1 GCA_934132925.1 uncultured Bacilli bacterium | reverse complement strand
TGAGGCTTCATCATACCCCGGAATACCTTAGGATGAAGGGGCATAAAAAAATACCACTCTAATTAGAATGGTATTTAATATTAGTTATTTACTATATCATGACATCTATCACAGATATCGCCATTTAAATGATCAACATAGTTCCAACATCTGTTACATTTTTCACCAGTACTCTTTACTACTTCTACTTCATCGCCACTAGTAGTATATTCTACTTTAGAGACAATGAATAATTGATGTAAGTATGTTCCTAGTTTTTCTTTAACAATATTATATTTCTCATTTAAATTAATTTTTACTACAGCTTCTAGAGCAGAACCAATTAATTTTTCATTTCTTGCTTCCTCTAGTTTTTTATTTACTTTATCTTTTAATTCAAAGAATAAGTTAAATAATTCTTCTACTTCGGTACTATCAGAGTATGTTAATATTTCTGGCATATCTGTTAGATGTACTGATTCTTCAGTATGTGGAAGTAAACTATATACTTCTTCACTAGTATATGGAAGAATTGGTGCAAGTAGTTTTACTTCATTATTTAAGATATTGTATAGTACTGTTTGAACACTTCTTCTTACTAATGAATCTTCTTTTTCAATATATAGAATATCTTTAGTAAAGTCTAAATAGAAGTTTGATAATGTGAATGATACAAAATTGTTTACTAGTTTGTAGACATTTTGGAAGTTATAGTTATTATATTCCTCTAGTACATTTTTAGTAAATTTATTTAGTTCATTCATCATATATTTATCATAATATGGCATATCTTCATATTTAATACTATTTTTAGCGTAATCAAAGTCTTTTAAGTTTCCTAGCATAAACTTATAAGTATTTCTAATCTTACGATAACTTTCTTTTACTTGTTTAATTAGGTCTTCACTTATTCTTACATCTTCAGTATAGTCAGTAGAGGCTACCCATAATCTTAAGATATCAGATCCATGTAATCTTACCATATCTCCTGGTACGATAACATTACCTAAGCTCTTACTCATTTTATTACCATTACCATCTAGAGTGAAACCATGTGATACTAATTCTTTATATGGTGCTTTACCTGTTACTGCTACTCCACAGATTAATGAACTATTGAACCATCCACGATATTGGTCTGAGCCTTCTAGATACATATCTGATGGATATGGTAATCCCTGTTCTATTAGTACACCATTCCATGTAGATCCTGAATCAAACCATACATCCATGATATCTTCTTCTTTAGTGAAATTACCATTTGGACTAGCTGGATTTGTATATCCTTCTGGTAGAAGGTCTTTGGCTTCTTTCTCAAACCAGATATTTGAACCATATTTTCTAAATAGGTCCGCTACATGCATCATAACATCATAGTCGACGATTTCACTTCCGTCTTCGTTATAGAAGATTGGAATTGGCACACCCCATACTCTTTGTCTGGAAATACACCAGTCTCCTCGATCATGAATCATATTATATAGTCTCTTTTTACCCCATTCAGTATGGAATTTTACATTGTTTTCTAGTTCATTTAGTAGGTCTTCTCTTATCTTGTCAATACTACAGAACCATTGTTTTGTAGCTCTAAAGATAATTGGCTTTTTAGTTCTCCAGTCATGTGGGTATGAGTGGGTAATGAACTTTAATTTTAAAAGTACTCCTAGTTCATCTAACTTTACTGTTACAGCTTTATTGGCATCTTCAAAGAATAAGCCATTAAACTCTCCTGATAACTCATTTAATACACCTTGATCATCGATACCATTTACCATTTCTAGATTATACTCTTTTCCGATAATGAAGTCATCTGCTCCATACATTGGGGCAATATGTACTAATCCAGTACCAGCATCTAGAGTTACATGGAAACCATCAATTACTGGCGCTATTCTATCCATGAAGACATGTTTGTATTTTACTCCAGCAAACTTATCACCAGTAAATACACTAACTACTTCATAGTTTTCCCAACCAAATTCTTTAGCTAAGTCTTCTAGTAGTTCGTTAGCTACAATATAGTATTTATCATTAACTAATACTTTTGCATAGTCAAACTTTTCACTAATTGCTATTCCGGTATTACATGGTAATGTCCATGGGGTTGTTGTCCATATTACTAGGTTATCTCCTACATTTACAGTATCATTTCCTTCTACTACAGGGAAGGCTACATAAATTGATGGATCTTTTCGATCATGATATTCAATTTCAGCTTCAGCAAGAGCAGACTCTGATGATGGACTCCAGTATACTGGTTTTAATCCTTTAAAGATTAGTCCTTTTTTAGCCATCTCAGCAAATACTTCTATTTGTCTAGCCTCTAGTTCTTTTTGTAATGTTATATATGGGTGGTCCCAGTCTCCTAGTACATTTAATTCTTTGAAACCTTTCTTTTGTTTTTCAATTTGTTCATAAGCATACTTTTCACATAGAGCTCTAAAGTCAGCTTTACCCATACTTTTTCTATCAACACCGCTATTGGTGACAGCTTGTTCAATTGGTAGACCATGAGTATCCCATCCTGGTATATAAATCATATCATAACCGCTCATCATTTTGTATCTATTTACAAAATCTTTTAAGATTTTATTCATAGCATGACCAATATGGATTTCGCCATTGGCATAAGGTGGACCATCATGTAAGACAAATGGTGTTTTGCCTTTGTTTTTTTCTCTTATCTTATTATATAAGTCCATTTCTTCCCATTTTTCTCTTTGTAGTTTTTCATTTTCTGGTAGATTTCCTCTCATTTGAAAGGTTGTCTCTGGCATTAATAATGTCTCTTTATAATTCATACTTTTCTCCTTCTTTCTTATTATTTATTTTATAAAACAAAAAACACTTATATTATATAGGGACGAATATACCGCGGTACCACCCTACTTCACATAAGTGCACTTTAACTTGATAACGGAAATTATTTCCGGTCTTTCTTAATATTAATTTCAGAAAAACACATCAAGAGTGATCTATATAGTAAACTTCATACTAATTTTCACCAAACATTAGCTCTCTATAATCGTTTTACTATACCGTCTCTTTCCTTTGTTTTAATATAAACATATTATATGCTAATTTTTTGTTGTTGTCAACATCTTTTTTATCTATTGTAAGATATTATATTTGGGGTGAAATACTAACTTATTCATATTTGTATTAGTAATTAGGTAAGTCTTCTAGTAAATGTCAATAACTTATATATAATAAGTATGGATGGGACATTATTCATAGACAAGTATTGGCTATGAATAACACTCTAGAACATTAGATCTAGAGTGCATATAATAAATTAAAAAGTAAAGGTATTATGATCTTTATCGATAAAACCTAGTGTACATTCTACTCCCATATTAGTTAGGATGTTGCTAAACTCTTCTTGAAGTTTTAAAATATTTTCTTTATTTTCAGTAAAACCATCTAATGGTATAAAAGCATTTTTAATAGTTTCATCTACTTTACTATTTTCTCCTTGTCTCCATGTCCATCTTCTAGTTTTAACATCATTACCACTTACATAGATTATTTCTCCAACATCTGGATTATCATAACCTTCCCCTCCAAATGGGATAAACTTATCATTTTCGCTCGCGGGTCTTATTTCAATATCTCCGCTAAAGCGATCGGTGTCATGAATACCTAGTGGTATTCTATATTTTAGAGATAAAGCATTACCTAAATCTACTATTGGATTAATATTGGGTATATGTTTAGACTTTACTGTCCTACTTACCAAAGCCTCAATAGAACACATATATTTATTAGGGTTAATATCTAATTTTCTAAAGGCTTCTCGATATAATTCTATTTCTGGTAATTCCTTTACTTTCTTATCTTGATATTCTTCGGATATATCATTTATTTCTTTATTTAATAATTCTTTGATAAATGGGTAATCCTTGGTATTATCAATGTCTCTAGCTATTATTACGCCAAAACATGCATTATCTACTTTATCAAAAAATCTTTTATCTACAACAAACTTCATATTATTTCTTCCTCTCTTTATTTAATTTTTTTATTATTTTGTGACAGATTTCTTCGGTTAGACCATCTTGATAGAAGTTAGTTTTTATTAGATTATCTTCTA
>CAKPAL010000059.1 GCA_934132925.1 uncultured Bacilli bacterium | reverse complement strand
GACTTTACCTATAAAAAATAACAAAACTTACTTGATAAGATAAATAATTTATGATATACTTAATTTAAAGAATAGAGAGAGTGATACTGTGAGTATAACAAAGAAGGAAATAAATAAATTAGATGCTTATTTTAGAGCATTAAATTATATATCGGTAGGACAATTATATTTATTAGATAATCCTTTATTAAAAGAAGAATTAAAATGGAGTCATATAAAGAAGAAAATAGTAGGCCATTGGGGAACAGTACCAGGGCAAAACTTTATATATACACATTTAAATAGAATAATAAAGAATAATGATTTAAATATGATATATATATCAGGACCAGGTCATGGTGGTAATGCAGTAGTATCTAATGTATATTTAGAAGGAACATATAGTGAAGTATATCCTGAAGTAAGTGAAGATATTGAAGGATTAAAAAAATTATTTAAACAATTTTCTTTTCCAGGAGGAATAGCTTCTCATGCCGCTCCTGAAACACCTGGATCAATTAATGAAGGTGGAGAACTAGGCTATAGTCTATCACATGCTTTTGGAGCAGTATTTGATAATCCTACTTTAATAGCAGCTTGTGTAATAGGAGATGGAGAAGCGGAAACAGGACCATTAGCAACTAGTTGGCATTCGAATAAGTTTCTTAATCCTAAAAGAGATGGAGCAGTTTTACCAATACTTCATTTAAATGGTTATAAGATAAGTAATCCAACGGTATTATCTAGAATTAGTGATGAAGAGCTTGCTTCATTATTATATGGATATGGTTGGAAACCTTATTTAGTACAAGGAAGTAATAGTTATGAACTTCATAAATGTATGGCTAATACTTTAGATAAGATTGTTAAAGAAATAAAAAAGATACAATATAATGCTAGATATAATAATAAAGTTGAAAGAGTATTTTGGCCAATGATAGTACTTAGAACTCCTAAAGGATGGACAGGTCCTAAAGTAGTAGATAATAAAAAAATAGAAGGTACTTTCAGAAGCCATCAAGTACCTATTCCAATGGAGGATGATGATGATTTGAAACTACTAGAAAAGTGGTTAAAGAGTTATCGTCCATGGGAATTATTTGATGATAATGGTAAACTTAAACCTTATTTAAAAGAATTAGTTCCATATAATAGAATGGGGGCTAATCCTAATAGTAATGGCGGTATCTTATTAAAAGAGTTAAAAGTACCTAGTATTGATAAGTATGCAGTTAATGTAGAACATCCTGGGGCTATCGAGAAAGAAGATATGCGCGTACTAGGAGAGTTTGTAAGAGATATAATTAAAGAGAATCCGGATAATTTTAGAGTATTTGGTCCAGATGAGACAATGAGTAATAGGTTATCACATGTATTTGAGGCTGATAATAGATGTTGGTACTTGAATAAAAAGAAGGACGATGAGTATTTGTCTTCGGATGGTAGAATTATGGATAGTTATTTATCTGAACATACTTGTGAAGGCTGGTTAGAAGGCTATATTTTAACAGGAAGACATGGATTCTTTGCTAGTTATGAAGCTTTCATTAGAATAGTGGATTCAATGGCTAGTCAACATGCTAAGTGGCTTAAAGTAGCTAAAGAATTACCTTGGAGAAGAGATATAGCTTCATTAAATTATGTACTTACTTCGAATGTATGGCAACAAGATCATAATGGATATACTCATCAAGATCCGGGCTTTATTGATCATTTAGTTAATAAAAAAGCTGATATCGTAAGAATATATTTACCTCCGGATAGTAATTGCCTCCTATCATGCTTTGATCATATTATTAAGACGAAAAATTATATTAATGTAATTGTAGCTTCTAAACATATGAGACCACAATGGCTAACAATGGAAGAAGCTAAGGAACATTGTGCTAAAGGTTTATCTAAATGGGAATTTGCTAGTAATGATAAAAAGGGTACTGATATAGTTTTAGTATCTATAGGTGATGCACCAACGTTAGAGAATGTAGCAGCTGTTTCAATACTTAAGAATTATCTTCCAGATATTAAGGTTAGATTTATTAATGTAGTTGATTTAATGAAATTACAACCTAGTAGTAAACATCCTCATGGTCTTACAGATAGTGAATATAATAAGTTATTTACTAAAGATAAGCCTATTATATTTAATTATCATGGTTATCCTTCATTAATTCATGAACTTACTTATTTAAGAGAAAATAAAAATATTAGTGTTCATGGTTATATTGAAGAAGGAACTATTACAACAGCTTTTGATATGAGAGTAAAAAATGAAATAGATAGATATCATATTGTTATCGATGTTATTAAGCACTTAGATATTGCTAAAAAGGATGAAGGTAAAAGAATTATTAAATTAATGGAAGAAAAATTAAAAGAACATAATGCTTATATTAGAGAATATGGCATAGATATGGAAGAAGTTAGATTATTTAAATGGGAGTAAGATATGGAAGAGAGATTTAATAATAAAAGAAATGTTATATTTAATCCTAATAGGGTTCAAAAATGGAATGAAGAAGAAAATACAATTGTAGCAGTTACTCCTGATTACATTGATGCTTTAGTAGAACCATTTACATACTTAAGAAAAACCTCTAGTGAGGGATATTCTAGTATGGAGGAAGTAGAGGCTGCTAAAGAGGTAATGAAAAAAGAAAGACTTGTTAGGGTAAAAAAGTTAGAACTTGATAAAAAGGCTGGTTATGTTGGTATTGGTATGCTTACAGTAATTACTTCTGTAGTTGTAGGAACTTTAATATTCTTACTTATTGGTAGTATTATTGGAGGAAGGTAATGAACTTTAATATATTAAATGAAAAGAATGAGTTTAAATTAGGTACAATAATAACAGTATTTTCTCTTCCAGATGTTAAAAATGAGATTGCTTTATTTTCAGTTGAAGGTTATGATCGCAAAGATATGGCTAATTTAGAAGTAGCTTATATTATTAAGGGTAGAGATGGTTATGATTACCTCGAAGAAATAAATGATGATAAAGTATTAAAAGAATCTATGAAAGTAGTAAAGAAAATAATAGAGAACACTAAGTAATTGGGGTTCTTTTTTGTTTACAAAAAATAGGTAAAATTAGTAGTATTGGAAAAATATTTCCAATACTATGAAATGTTTTTAGATTAACACATATGATTATTGATATGTTAATAGAATGAATATTTGATAAATATTATTGCAAAAGATTAGGTATTTTGTTATACTATAGAAAAGAAGGCATATTTTGAAGTAGGTGATGTAATGGAAATGTTTTATGTTTGGCTAATTATAGCAATTATACTTGGTATACTTGAATTAGCAACAACTAATTTAGTGAGTGTTTGGTTTGTTATAAGTAGTTTGGTAGCTATGTTAGTAGCAAAGTTTACCGATAATATATTTATTCAGATAACTATATTTGTTTTATTAGGAGTTATACTTATGCCTTTTAGTAAGAAGATTTATAATAAGATAAAGAGTAATGATACTAAAACAAATATAGATAGAATAATAGGAATGACAGGCATTGTAACAGAAGACATTAATATAGATAGTATTGGTGAAGTAAAAGTAGATGGTAAGAAATGGTCAGCTTATGCGGATACTCCTATTAAAAGGGGAGAAAATGTAACTATATTATCAATAAATAGTGTAAAATTAAAAGTAGAAAAAGGAAAGGAATGATAGAATGGAACTTTTAATTGCAATTTTACTAGTAGTAGTAATTTTTATAATACCAAATATTAAGGTGGTACCTCAAGCAAGAAGTTATGTAATAGAAAGGTTAGGCAGTTATTTAACAACTTGGAATAATGGTTTACATTTCAAGATACCATTTGTAGATCGTGTATCTAATAAGGTTAGCTTAAAGGAGATTGTAAAAGATTTTGCTCCTCAACCAGTTATTACTAAAGATAATGTAACGATGCAAATTGATACAGTAGTTTATTTTCAAATTACTGATCCTAAACTATATACTTATGGTATTGAAGATCCAATAAATGCTATTGAAAATTTAACCGCTACTACACTTAGAAATATAATAGGAGAGTTAGAACTTGACCAAACTTTAACTTCGAGAGATATTATTAATTCTAAAATGCGTAGTATATT
>CAKPAL010000058.1 GCA_934132925.1 uncultured Bacilli bacterium | reverse complement strand
TTTGATCATTTAATTCTATTAGTAATAATAGTTCTTGATAATCCTTAGTAAAAATAGCAAAATCAATATTTCTAAATAGTTCACTATAATATCTATTGTTATTTATTTTTTTTACTACCGCTGCTAAATTAAGTTGTGGCACAATTGTATAGTTATCTTCTAGTTCCTTCAGAATATTATAAAACTTATATTCATAATCTGTCATTAATTTCTTTCTAGTATAAATTGTTTCTTCATTTTTAGTGTAATTAATGCTTTTTGTATCTTGTTGAATTAATCCCAAAAAGGTTAATATTTTATATATTACATTCATCATACTACCACTTCCTTTAAATATATAATTCTTATTAAAAGTAACATAAATTAATAATTAAAATTATTATTTATATTTTTGATATGTATTTATTTGCTTAATAGTATAATAATTAACTAATAGTTAACAAAAAAACAACCAATTATATAATTGATTATTTATTACTAGTTCCATTAATAATGTTTAGTAAGAATATGAATGGCCAAAATAATAGATTAAGTATTAATTTCATTATATACAATGTTATTTTAAAAGGCCATAACAACAAATTTATTATCATATTTTTTACCTCCTTATTTATTAACTAAATAATATTTTTTCACTTTTATACATCTTATTAATAAATATCATTAATAAGATTATATATATAATTGATGATATAATTGTAATTATAATAGAACTAATATTAATAGTACCAGTAAGTATTTCATTAACTACTATTGTATGATTTATAATAGGTATAAAAGCAAGTGCTCCATTAATATTTATATTTAATAGTTCTAAAAACATTGGTACACATGTTATTAGACTAATTGGTGTAAGAGATGATTGAGCTTCTTTAAATGTTTTAGTAAAACTAGCTATAGTAATACATATACCTGATATAAAGAAAGTATAGAATATTAGTATTAAAATAATTAATATTATTGTCTTAATATTAATATTAAATATAACGTTATCATATATTGTAAAAGTATTTTTAACATAATATAAAGATATTAGAGATAATAATATTCCTATCATGAGAGTAATTAAGCCAGAGGTGGATATTGCTAAATATTTACCTAATACTAGTTCTTTTCTACTTATAGGAAAGGTAAGTATTGTTTCTAATGTTCCTCTTTCTTTTTCACCTGCTGTTGTATCAGTTGAAGTATAAATACTACTTAATGTTATAGACATTATTATAAAAGTAATAGCCATAAGAATTATTTGGTTACCAAAGACAGATTCTCCTTTTATTTCATTAATATTATAATTAATATTATTATATACTTTATTTAAATCAATATTATTATCAATTAAATAACTTTGTCCTAAATAATTATTATAATTATCTAAATAACTAACAATATATGAAATAGCCATACTACCGTCTTCACTTTGGGTATTAGTATAAATATTATAATTGTTATTATCTTTAATTATATAAGATATTATTTTCTTTTTATCATAATCTTTTTTTATATTATCAATATTATCATAATATATAATATCTAGTTCTTTACTTAATAATTCTTTCTCTATATTAGATAATGAATAATTAACTCCTACTACATATTTTTTATCTTCGTTATTAGTGGTTATTTCTTCATATATATATGACATTAATATTACAAATATTGGTATAAATAATGGAGTTAAAGCCATCATAAGTAATGATTTTTTATCTCTTATTATTAGTTTTAATTCTTTCTTTAATGTTACTATAATATTATTCATGAGTACCTCCTGTTAAAACAAAGAAAGCATCTCTTAAATTATTAGTATTAGTTTTCTTTTTTATATTATTAGGAGTATCTATAATAATTATTTTACCATTATTCATGAGTACTACTCTATCACAAATGCTTTCTGCTTCTTCCATATAATGAGTAGAATATAATATACATTTATTGTTTTCTTTTTCTTTTTTTATGGTATCTAATATTACTTTACTTGATATAATATCTAATCCACTAGTAGGTTCATCTAATATATAATATTTAGGACTATGAATTAAACATCTAGCTATACCTACTCTTTGGGTTTGTCCAGTAGATAATGATCCTATTCTTTGATATAAGAATGATGACATATCAAATGTTTTCGTTAAATATTCTATTCTATTTTTAATATCACTTTTATTCATACCATAATATTCACCACATATATTTAAAAATTCAAATGTACTTAAATCTTTATATAATTTAGTATTACCAGTTAAAAAAGCTATTTCCTTTTTTATAGATAATTCATTATCTTTATAATTTAAATTATCAATTTTAATAGTACCTTTAGTTGGAGTCATAATACCCGCTATCATCCTAAGTAATGTTGTTTTTCCAGCACCATTTGGGCCTAATATACCAAGTATTTCTCCTTCATAAGCATCAAATGTTATATCTTTATCGGCATAAAATTCTAATTTCTTTTTTTCTTTACTTTGTTTAATAAACTTTTTACTTATATTTTCTACTCTAATCATAATAATCCTCCTAGTTAATTATATAATATATTAATGATTATAGCAATAATATAAATAAAATTAAGAAAAGATAGTTTTTTAAACTATCTCTTTAATTTTCTTCTAATTTTACTACTTGCTATTTCTTTTTCTGTCTTTATTCTATTTTCTATTCTATACTTTAATTTATATAATGATACTATATTATCTAGTAAAGTAGTCATTACTTCTTCTATTTCATTTTGATAATTTATATTGTTATTTAATATTCTTATTAGATTATCTTTTTCTAATGTATTTCCATTTTCTTCTATAAAGCGTGATAACTCTTGTATTAATTCTAAATATAATTTAATATTTTTATTCTTTGCTTCACTATAATTATTATTTATTATACTTTTATATGTATTTATAATTTCTTTTATGATATCTGTTTTTATTACTTCAGCATTTACTTCTAATAATATAGTATTTAACTTTTCTCTTATTCCATATACAAAATCTTCTTCTTTATTATATGGCTTTTCTAAGATAGGTACTTCTATATTTAAAACATTTATACTATTACAATATTTATCTAATTTATTTTTCTCTTTTCCAAACATATTTAATAATATATTTCTATAGTATTCTTCTTTTTCATCCGGTAAAAATAGTAATATTTTATCATTTAATAGACTTATATCTTTATATAATTCATTAGTATCTTCTGTTTCTTTTCCATTTAGTTTATCTATACAAATATTTATTATATTTAGTATTTTCTCTATTTCTTTATCATTACTATTTTTTATCTTTGTTAATATTTGTTCTAATCTTATCTGTAATTGTAATTCTAATGATTCTCTTCTATCCAATACTAATTCTTTATTTATATTTAGTTTATCTAAAGATTTATTATAATCTTCTATTAAATTATCTATATAGTTATATAATTCATCTTTATTACCTAAATAATTTTTTATCTCTTTTTCTAATTCATCTAATAATATATCTATTTTAGTTTTCTCTTTAATAGTTGTATTCTCTTTTATTTCTTCATACTCTTTTATACTTTGAAATATTTCTTTTGACATATAATTATCTAAGTACCATTTTAATTCACTCTTATTAAAGTTGATGTTTTCCTTTCGTGGTGAATCAAATCTCATACCACTAGGTAAACCTATTGTACTTATCATTCTTTTATTTTCTCTATCTACTATCCACATTATTTTTTGTACTTTAATCCACACATAATCTCCAGTTTTATATGTATATTTAAACTTTATATTGGAATATTCCTCATTTAATGTTACTTTTAATCTAATATATTTCCTATTATTATAAATATATTCATCATATTTTACTAGATTTATTTTATTCTTATTTATACTATTATCATTGTATGTAAAATGTCTTCCTGTCTTTTTTAATTTATTCTTTTTGTATAATTCTTCTAGTTTACTTTGCATTATTACTTCATCTGCGATAAATAAAGGAGATTCTCCATATTCAGCAAACTCTATACCATAGTCATTTATAACTTTATATTTACTCTTAATTCTTTTTTCTATATCTTCAGTAAGCGGAAGTACTGGAAGAATTGCTGGTTCATATGAACTAGCATATTTGCAAAA
>CAKPAL010000057.1 GCA_934132925.1 uncultured Bacilli bacterium | reverse complement strand
AAAAAAATATGGCCATTTTCTAGTCATACTTTTCTTTTTCTTCTGGTAATTTTTTTAATAGTTTATTATAATATTCTTTTCCTAATCGGTATTCTTCCTCTATTATTTCCTTACTTGGCTTCTTTTTATTTTCATTATTCATATTAAAAACTCCTTTCTTTATTTATTATAAAGAGAGGAGTTATATTTATACTAATGTTTTTACTTTTTCTATCATATTGTCACTTGTTGTTATGTATGAGCCTACTACTGCCATATCAGCATCTTTTACTAGTCTTATTGTTTTATCGTTAATACCACCATCTACTTCTAGTAAAATATTTTTATCTTTTATTAGGTTTTTTATTGCTTTTATTCTGGTTGGACTATTTTCTAGGAATGATTGTCCTCCTAGTCCTGGCTCTACTGTCATTATTAATATTAAATCAATATCATTTAGATATGGTATTAATTTATTTATATCAGTATTTGGTTTTATTGAAATACCACTTTTAAAACCATACTCTTTTATTTTATTTAATGTATTTTGAATATCTTCTTCTATTTCTAGATGAATAGTTATATATTCAATATTCTTTAAATCTTTTATCTTTTCAATGTAAGATAAGGGACTACTATGCATTAGATGAATGTCTAATTTTTTTTCTGATACTTCGGATATTTCTATTATTTCTTTAACTGGTAAAGAAACTTGAGATACAAATTGTCCGTCCATTACATCTATATGAAAATATGATATATCAGTGTTATTTAGTATTTTTATTGTCTCTTTTTTATCTTTGGCATTTAATATTGATACTGATATTTTCATTTTTGACCTCCTATAAAAGATTTATAATTATTATATCTAGATAGTAATATTTTGTTTTGTTCTACTAATCTTTTTACTTCACAATCGTCCTCTTTAATGTGCATACAATCTTTATATTTGCAATTATGTAAATTATCAAACATATCTTTCATATTATCTCTAATGTCTATTTTAGTCATGCCACGAAAGTCAACTGATGAAAAGCCTGGTGTATCTGCAATAAGTGAATTATCTATATCATATAGGGTAGTACATCTAGTAGTATGTTTGCCACGACCTAAGGCTTTAGATATCTCATTTGTCTCAAGATTTAGATTTTTATCTAACTTATTTAATAGAGATGATTTTCCTGCTCCTGATTGACCAGCAAAGACAACTATTTTACCTGCAATTATTTTTTTTATTTCTTTGATATCATTATTCGTTACTACAGTGTAACCAATACTTTGATAGTAGTCAAATATCTCTTTAATATTTTTTTCTTCCTCTTCATTTAGTAAGTCTGTCTTTGTTAAGCATATTATTGGCGTTATATTATTATAAGATATTATTGTTAGTAATTTATCTAGTAGATTGCTATCAAAGTTTGGTTCTTTTACTGATGTTACTATTAAAGCTATATCTACATTTGCTATTTGTGGTCTGATTAGCGAGTTTTTTCTTGGTTTTATTTCTAATAAGTAATTATTTATATCATCTATTACTACTTTGTCTCCTACTAAAGGGGTTATCTTGTCTAATCTGAATTTTCCTCTTGGTTTGCAAACATTTATTCCTTTATTGGTCCTTACTGTATAATTGTTACTTTCATTTTTGATTATTATACCTTCCATATTTCTTTCCTATTCTGTCTTATCATCGCTTGGTAATAGGGGATCAGTTGGATCTGTTTTATCTTCTGGCTTTTTGGATATTGTTACCTTCAAAGTATAACCATTGTAAATTGGATCTCCTGGATCTCTTCCTTGTGATAATATTATATTTTCCTCTACATCTGTTGTTTCTTTATATGTTATATCTAAAGTTAAATTGTTTTCTTTAGCAAAATCTTGTACTTTTGATAAAGTCCATTTTTCTTTGACCATATCTGGGTAAACATCTACTTCTGGGATATATAATACCACTGTATCTTTAGCATATAATTTAGTTTCTTTTTCTTTATCAAATTTTGGTTCTTGATCAATTATCTGTTCTTCCTTATCCTTATAGTCAGATGTATTTTCTACTTCTTTGGTTTTCATTTCTACTTTAATACCTTTTAATTCTAGTTTTGCTTTTATTTCATAGTAATTTTTTCCAGTATAGTCTTCTAGTAATAAGTATTCTTTGCCAGAAGATTCTACTATTGTAATAGTACTTCCTTTGGTTTTGGTTGAACCAGCTTTTGGCTCTGTTCTTATTACTACTCCTTCTTCAATATCAGCATTTTCTTCATCTTTTGTTGTATATTTTAGGCCTCTCTTTTCTACTTCTTTTATGGCTTCTTCAAGAGTAAGGCCTGCTACATCTGGCACTTTTACTTCTTTAACATCATGGTTACTAATTAGTAGATATACCAGTGCTAAAGCTATTAATATTACTAGAAGAACTCCTGCTAGAATGATTGGTAATTTGTTTTTTTCATCTTTTTCGTTTAATATTGAATCATCATTATCCATATTTTCTTCTTTATCAAGAGGTTTATCTACGACTGATTTTTTTGGCTCTTTTGGTATTGGAGCTATTACTTTTGTTTCCTCTAAATCATTTTCTGGATATTCATATACTAATCTTTTTTCATTATCTCTTTCTAGTGCAGTTTGTAAATCATTATACATTTCTCTTACAGAATCATATCTATTCTTTGGATTCTTAGCAGTAGCTTTTAAGATTATATTTTCTACTGACTGTGGTATTGTTGGATTTTGCTTTCTGACACTTGGCATTTTTTCTTTCATGTGTTTTAAAGCTATTTCGACAGCAGTATCTCCTTTGAATGGTACTGATCCTGTTAATAACTCATACATTAATATTCCTAATGAATATATATCACTTTTTACTGTAGAGCCTTTGCCATTAGCCTGCTCTGGTGGTAAATAGTGGACTGAACCCATTACTGAGTTTGTTTGAGTTAATTGTGTTGAGTTTAAAGCCATTGCTATTCCAAAGTCAGTTATTTTGATACGACCATTATCTTCAATCATTATATTTTGTGGTTTTATATCTCTATGAATTATATAAGCTTCGTGAGCATGGGCTAGACCATCTGTTAACTGACTCATTATATCTATTACTTCGGTTAGGGTTAAAGCTCCTCTTTTTTGAAGTAATTGCTTTAATGTTTTTCCTTCAATATATTCCATTACAATATAATAGTTTCCATCTTCTTCTCCAACATCATATACTTCAACAATGTTTGGATGTGATAGATTAGATACTGATAGGGCCTCTCTTTTAAAACGACGAATAAACTTTTCATCATTTGAAAGGTCTCCTCTTAAAACTTTTATGGCTACTTTTCTTTCAAGAATGGTATCTTCTGCTAGATAGACATTAGCCATTCCTCCTTCACCGATGGTTTTTATTATTTCATAACGATCATTTATTTTTTGACCTTTAGTTAACATTACTTATCACCACTTTCCTTTTTCAGATATGCTATTGAAATGTTATCTGTTCCCCCTCTTATATTACTCTTTTTTATTAATTTTTCTACTTGCTCTTCGATTGATGACTTACTATTTAACACTTTTTCTATTTGTTCATCTGTTACCATATTGGTTAATCCATCACTACATAGGAATAGGCCATTTATGGTATTGTCAACATCGAAGATATCTATTTCAATTGGATCATTGGCTCCTAGCGCTCTTGTAAGCAAGTTCTTTCTAGGATGGAACTTTGCTTGTTCAGGAGTTAGTTCTCCTGTTGATACTAATAGGTTTACTAGAGTATGATCTTTAGTTACTTTATGTAGTTTTTCATTTTTTACTACATATCCTGATGAATCTCCTATATTTCCATAAAGGATATAGTCATCTGTTTTTACTGCTATTACTAGGGTTGTTCCCATTCCTTTACTTTCTGGATGAACAGAGGTATATTCAAATATTTTTTCATTTATTTCTTTTACTATTTTTCTTAACCAATCTATTCCTTCTTCTTTCTTACCTATTGTTTCCATACTTTCAAAACTTTGAACAATATGTTCTATTGCTATATTTGAAGCTATTTCTCCAGCTTTATGTCCTCCCATTCCATCTGCTACCGCTAGAATGAATTCATTATTTTTATTGCCAACTATTATTACACTATCTTCATTATGTGTTCTTACTTTTCCGGCATCTGT
>CAKPAL010000056.1 GCA_934132925.1 uncultured Bacilli bacterium | reverse complement strand
AATATAAATAATTAAGCCCTTTGTTTAACAAACTCCAATCTTAACTTATCTGCTACTGTAACAATAAATTCAGAATTAGTAGGTTTAGCCTTATCAATATCAACACTATGACCAAATACATCTTCCATAAGATCCCAATCACCTCTATTCCAAGATACCTCAATAGCATGTCTAATAGCCCTTTCTACTCTAGATACAGTAGTATCAAATTTAGTAGCCAATTCAGGATATAATTCTTTAGTTATACCACCAACAATTTCCGGATTATCATATACCATCGAAATAGCCTCTCTTATATACTGATAACCCTTTATATGAGAAGGCATCCCAAGTTCATGAAGCATTCTACTTATTGATATCTGAAGATTATTATTAAGTAAATTAATAGTCTTCTTCTCACTAGTCTTAAAAGTATCTAATATCTTATCCTCTAACTCTGCTATTGAAAAAGGCTTCAATATATAATAATTAACCCCATATTCACTTACTTTCCTTATCGTATCAGGAGCATTATACGAAGTAGCCACAATAATATTTGGATACATATCCAAAGCCTTAAGTTCTTTTAATACCCCTAAACCATCCTTATTAGGCATTATTAAATCAAGTATAATTAAATCATATTTTAGTTGTCCTTCTTTGATTATCTTTAATCCTTCATTACCATCAAATGCTTTACCTACAATTTCAATTCCTTGATTATCCTCAAAATAATCTTCTACCATCTCAATTAGATTAACATTATCGTCAATCATTAGTACTTTAATTTTATTCATTTTTCTTCCCTTCTTTCTTACAACAAAATTGTACTACATTAATAAAGCAAAATATGTCGAATTATACTCCATTATAATTAAAATAGAGAAATATCTACATACTTCTCCATTTTATTACTAAATTTTTTAATTAATTTTTTCTACTACTTTCTCTACTACTCTAATATCTGATGATATATCTCCTAATAAAACACCATCAATAGTAGGAATATTAATAATATCTTTTACATTACTGTCATCTATTGAACCACCATATAATAAAACTGGCTTCTTATGATATTTATCTTCTAAATACTTACCAATAAAAGATGTAACCTCTTCTATCTTATCAGTAGTAGGTAATGTTCCAGTACCTATAGCATATATTGGTTCATAAGCAAAAATAATAAACTCTATATTATTAATATCTTTTAAATATCTATCTAATAATCTAGGTAAAGATTCTCTATAATCATCCTCTATTCCTTCTCCAAAACAAAGAATAGGAAAGATATTAGCATCTAGTGCCGCTATTAACTTACTATTAACAATAGTAGGATTCTCATTAAAATCCCTTACCCTTTCATAATGACCAATCAAACTATACTCAATACCTAAAGATTTTAATTGATCAGTAGATATCTCTCCTGTATGTTTATAATCAGTATTATAATTAATATTTTGAGTACCAACTGACCAATCAGAATTATTTATAAAAGCCTCTAAATAAATATTAGATGGACATACAATAATATCATTATCAGTATCAATATTATTTAACCTCTCAATATAATTATATAAATCATCATATATCAAACTCATTTTATGATTTAATACTATTAACTTTTTCATTTCTACTCCTCTTTCTAGTATATAATTATATTACACAGGTAAATCTAATTATATACTTTTATTAATTTTTTTGTCTATTATTAATTTTGTATATATTTTTAACACTCCATTTATAACATTGATTACTAGTAGTTAACTCTTATCTTCGATAGCATCAATACCAACTAACGAACCTTTTTCAATATATTTAATAGTAGCCCCACCACCAGTTGAAACATGATAGAAGGCATCATCAAAACCTAATTTATTAACCGCAGCAGCACTATCTCCCCCGCCTATTAAAGTCTTTATCTTATTTTTATCTAAATACTTAAAGATACTTTTAGTACCATTTTGATATTTGATATCTTCAAATAATCCCATCGGTCCATTTATAATTACTCTTTTAGCGGATTCTAATTCCTTTTCAAATAACTTAATACTTTTAGGGCCTATATCATAACCAATATCACCATCACTAAAATCTTTAATATCTTTAGTAATCGTCTCAAGAACAAAATCTACTGGTAATACAATTTTATCTTCATACTTATTAAGCATCTCTTTAGCAAATTCAACATAATCATCACTTACAATTGAAGACCCCGTATTATATCCCAAAGCCTTTAAAAAAGTAAATGACATTGCTCCACCTATAAGTAATTTATCACATTTTTCCAATAAAGATTGCGTTAAAGATATCTTATCATCTACCTTTTTACCACCAAGTATCGCTACAAAAGGATGCGTATCACTCTTTAAAATATTATCTAATTTTTGAACTTCTTTTTCAACCAAAAAGCCAACACCACTAGGTAAATATTTTGGTATTCCTACTACTGAAGCATGAGCTCTATGACAAGTACCATAAGCATCATTAATAAAAATATCTCCCAAAGAAGCCCAATATTTAGATAACTCTTCATCACAATTAGTTTCTTTTTTATCTGGAACATCTTCAAATCTTGTATTCTCTATCAAAAGAACATCACCATCTTTTAAATTATCTACCATTTCTGTTAACTTAGAACTTCTTGTATCTGGTGAAAACAACACTTGCTTATCCAAATAAGAAGATAATTTTTCCGCTACTGGATAAAGACTATTACTTATTTTATCCTCTTCTGTCTTCACCTTACCTAAATGTGATAATAAAATTACTTTAGCATTATTTCTTAAAGCATATTTAATTGTACGAAGACTTGCCACTATTCTAGTAGCATCTTCTATCTTACCATTATTCATTGGAACATTAAAATCACATCTTATTATTACTTTCTTTCCATCTAAATCAAAATCCTGTATCGTTTTTTTCATTTTTCCTTTTCTCCTCAATTATAATTCTATCACAATTAAAATTATTAGTCTATATTTTATTTTTATTTAATAAAATATGGTGAGGGATATTATGGAAAATATTATTAATTACTACTACAATATAACTATTGAAAATATAATAAAACAAAATGATAATTTGTATTTTTCTAGTAATGGGAATAAATACTGTTTTAGAATATTTTCTAATAATATTAATCTAATAAAAGATATTTATAATTTAAATAATTATTTAAGTACTATTATTTTAATAGATAAAATTATATTAAATAAAGATAATGAAATTCTTACTAAATATAACAATAACTTATATATTCTTACTCTAATAAATAATAAAACATCAATAGAGGGTCTAATTTACAACAATAAAGTATTACCTACTATTTCTAACTTATCTAATATTAAAGTACCAGAAACAAAAGCCTTAGAAAGAAATAACTGGGAAATATTATGGGGTAATATGATTGACTACTACGAAATGCAAATTGGACAAAACGAAAAAAAATATCCTCTAATTAGAGAAAGTTTTGATTATTATATAGGTATGGCTGAAAATGCCATCTCATATCTAGTAAATACTAAAAAAGAAGTAAAAAAAGAAAATAGTGATAATATGGTATTAGCCCATAATAACCTAAATCATTCTTTATTTGATCCCTTAAACATTATCTTCGATCATAAAGCAAGAGATTTAGCAGAATATATCAAATTATCTTTTTTTAACAATAACAAAGATATCTTCAAAGAACTAGATGAATATTTTTTCTATAATAGATATTCCATATATGGCATAAGAGTATTATATGCCAGAGTATTATATCCTAGTTATTACTTCAAATTATATGATAAAATACTTCGTGGAGAAAATGAAGAAAAAGAACTAACCACCATTATCAGTAGAATTAATGAATATGAAGATTATTTATATAATTTATCCTTATATCTAAATAAATATTATGATATACCATCAGTAGACTGGCTTAAAAAAACAAGATATTAAATTTTGTCTCATAATATAATATAATATAAATATAATTTGTAACAAAAATATTAAAACAAAAACAAACCCTTATATTATAAGAATTTGCTTAACTTCTAAATGGTGCCTCGTTGGAGATTCGAACTCCAGACCCTTTGATTAAAAGTCAAATGCTCTACCGACTGAGCTAACGAAGCACAATATTTGGTTGCCCCGGCTAGATTCGAACTAACGAATGCCACAGTCAAAGTGTGGTGCCTTACCGCTTGGCTACGGGGCAATCAATAACCAAACAAAAAAAGTGGTGGAGGGACATGGATTTGAACCATGGAACCCGAAGGAACAGATTTACAGTCTGCCGCGTTTGACCACTTCGCTATCCCTCCAAAAAAATGGTGCCGAAAACAGGAATTGAACCCGTAACCTACTGATTACAAGTCAGTTGCTCTACCAATTGAGCTATTTCGGCAATGGTGGGCGATATAGGACTCGAACCTATGACCCCCTGCT
>CAKPAL010000055.1 GCA_934132925.1 uncultured Bacilli bacterium | reverse complement strand
AAAGAAAGAGGATTTGAACTATTTGTTACAAGATTAACTTATGTTTTAGGTTTTACTTTCTTTATATTATGTTTAATAATATCGTTATAAGACTTAAAATATATTTTTAAGTCTTTTTGAGTATAAAAAGGAGGTTAATATGAATATGAAAGAGATAATTTTAGATAAATTAAAAGAGAATACATCACTTACAATTATGGAAATAAATGATTTACTTGGTCTTACTACGATAGAAGAATATCAAAGTTTAGAGAATACTTTAGATAGTTTAGTTAGTGATGGTATACTATATTATAGTGAGAAGAAAAAGAAATATCTATTACTAGAAAATAGTCATTTAGTTAAAGGTAACTTAATACTTAATGATAAAGGTTTTGGCTTTATTGATATTGGTAAAGATTGTAAAGATGTGTATGTTGGTAGAGATAACATTAATGGGGCAATGGATGGTGATTTAGTATTATTTGAGTATCTAAATAAGGATATGAATAGACCAGAAGGTAAGATTATTAAAGTTATTAAGAGAAACTATGATCCTTTAGTAGGAGAAGTTATAAGAATAGATAATGATTATTTTGTTAAACCTGATAAAAAAGGTGGTAATATTTATATTCCAAGAGATAATTTAAATGGGGCCGTTGAAGGTCATAAGGTAGTTGTAGAGCCTTTAAAAGATGGTAAAAGAATAGGTAAAATTATTAAGATTATTGGTCATAAGAATGATGTTGGAGTAGATATTTTATCTTTTGTTTATGAATATAATTTTAGTCCATCATTTCCTGATGAAGTAATAGAAGAATTAGATAGTATTCCTTCTTATTTAACTGAAGAGGAAATAAATAAAGAACTATCTTCTGGTAGAAGAGATATTAGAGATAGAGAGATATTTACTATTGATGGGGCAGATACTAAAGATATTGATGATGCTATTTCTTTATCCATGACTGAGGATGGTAAGTATTTATTAGGAGTTCATATAGCGGATGTTTCATATTATGTTAAAGAGGGAACTAAATTAGATGATGAAGCTTATTTTAGAGGTACTAGTGTATATTTAGTAGATAGAGTACTTCCAATGCTTCCTCATAAATTATCTAATGGTATATGTTCATTAAATGAGAATGAAGATAGATTTGCTTTTAGTTGTGAGATGGTTATTGATAATAAAGGTAATATTACGCATTATGATATCTTTAAATCAATTATTCGTAGTAGAAAGAAAATGACTTATGAAGAAGTAAATAAATTACTTGAAGAGAATAATCCTAGTGATGATTATAAACCATTTGAAAAGACGCTTAGATTAATGGAAGAATTATCTAAGATACTTAGAAAGAAAATGATAGGTAGAGGTTATATTGAATTTGAAAGTACTGAGGCTAAAATTAAAGTAGATGATAATTGTCATCCAATAGAGATAGAGGCTAGAGTACAAAGAACTGGTGAAGAGTTAATTGAGAACTTTATGATAGCGGCTAATGAGACAGTAGCTAGTTCAATTTATTATAAGAATCTACCTGGTATATATAGGGTACATGATAAGCCTGATGAGAAGAGATTAGGAGAATTTATGAAGTTTTTATCACTTCATGGCTATGTAGTAAATGGTAAGAGTAAGATTGATAGTCCTAAAGATCTTCAGCATATTTTAAAACAACTTGAGGTAGTACCAGAAGTTAGAGTATTACATGATATGGCTATTCGTAGTCAGGCGAAAGCAGTATACTCCGATGTTAATATTGGTCATTTTGGTTTAGGTAGTAAGTGTTATAGTCATTTTACTTCACCAATAAGAAGATATCCTGATTTAATTTTACATAGATTATTAAAAGACTATAACTATAATTATAGTGAAAAGATAATAAGTGAAAGAAGAGAGGAACTTCCAGTAGAGAGTGAACATTGTTCTATTAGAGAACAAGAAGCTCAAAATTGTGAAAGAGATGTCGATAAGATGAAGAAAGCTGAGTATATGGCTGATCATATAGGAGAAGTATATGAGGGAATAATATCTGGTGTTCAAGAGTTTGGTCTTTTTGTAGAACTTGATAATACAGTTGAAGGCTTAATAAAACTTGAAACAATAAAAGGTGATTATTATATATATGATAGTGATATGATGGCTGTTATTGGAAAGAAAACAAAGAAGAAATATGCCTTTGGTGATAAAGTAACAATAAAGGTAGCAAGAGCTGATAAAGATAAGTCAGAAATTGATTTTGAAATATATGATGAGAAAGAAAAGGTAAATAAAACAAATAAAAAACATAATAAATAATTAGGAGAGGTTTTGAATGGAAAGCAACATAATAACATTACTTAACATGAAAAAGAATAAAATATTAAGGTTGGAAGAAATAGCAAAAGAACTACTAGTAGAAGATATTGATAGATTTAATGAAGCTATTAAAAAGTTAGAAGAAGATGGTATAATTTATCGTGATAAGAAAGGTAGGTATACTTTACTTAGTAATACTACTTTAAAGAAAGGTAAAATTAAGGTTACTAAGAGGAAAGGACCTATAGTGGTATTTGATGATAAAACAGAATTAGATGTAGTATATAAAGATCATAAAGTATTAGAAAATCATGATATTGTACTAGTGGATATTTCAGGAGTTAATGCTAAAGTGGTTAAGATTCTTAAGAGGGAATATCATAATTTTATTGGTGAGGTTGTTAAAGAAGGAAAACATTATCAAGTAGTTACTGATGATCATGAACCAATTATTCTTGATGATATTTATCCTATTGGTACTAAAGTATTAATTGATGGTAAGACACTTGGAGTAAAAGAAGTTCTTGGCCATAAAGATGGTTTAAAAACGAGAGAGAAAGAGATTCTTGTTTTGAATGATTTTCCAATAAGTTTTAATGACGAATATATGGAAGAACTTAAAGAAGTACCTAATGAACTTACGAATAATGAAATTGATGCTTTAAAGAAAAATGGGATTAAAGATTTAAGGGAGGTACCTCTAGTTACTATTGATGGTGAAGAGACTAAAGATTTTGATGATGCGGTAGGAAAAAAGGGTAATAATATTTATGTTTCTATTGCTATTCCCTCTAATTATGTTATAGAGGGAGGTTCTATTTGGGATGAAACTTTAAAAAGAAGTATATCAGTATATCCTCCAGGAAGTGTAAGTCCAATGTTACATCAAGTTATTTCTAATGGAATAGCGGCACTTATCGAGGGTGAAGATAGGCTTGGTATTACTAGTCAAATTAAAATAAATAATGATGGTAAAGTACTATCATATAAGATAGTTCCTAGTATAGTAAATAATAAAAAGAAAATGTCTTATGGTAAAGTTAATAAACTTCTTAATGATAATATTATTGAGAATGGATATCTTGAACATACTGATATGATTGAGGAGTTATATAATACCGCTATGAAAGTTAAGGATTATATGTTAGATAATGGTTTTTTAGAGTTTACTAGTACGGAGATTGCTTTTATATTTGAGAATAATCAAGTAATAAATGTTAAGGCTCAAGATCATGGTAAGGCTGGAGAATTAATAGAGTTTCTTATGATTTTGAATAATCTAGTTATGACTGATTATTTTATTAAAAATAATTTACCATTTATAGCCCGCAACCATGATAATCCTAGTAATGAGAAGTTAAATAGATGGAATGGTCTTTTAAGAAAAAGAGGTTATAAAGTAGATAATCATAAGAATTATACAAGAGATGATATTAAGAAGAGTATTCTTACTTATAAGAATAGTGCTGAGAGAGTAGTACTAGATAGTGTTGCCATTCGTAGTCAGTCAAGAGCTAAATATGCTTCTTATAATATTGGTCATTTTGCACTTGGACTACCTGCCTATGCTACTTTTACTTCTCCTATTAGAAGATTACCTGATTTTATTAATCAAAAGATATTTTTAGATGCTATTAAGTATGGTAATGATTATACTAGAAATAAATGGAATATTCTTTTACCTAAGTTAGCAGAGTTATCAACATCTGCTGAAAAGAGAGCAGATAATGTAGAAAAAGAATTATCTAGAATTAGAGCTTCTGAATATATGAAGAATTATATTGGTTATAATTATGATGCTTTGGTATCGGAAGTTAGTAATGAATATATTAAGGTATTACTTCCTAATATGGTTGAAGGTAAGGTATTTATTAGTAAGTATGAATATAATTTAGATAAAGATGGTTTTGGTTTATATGGTATTAATTCTAATGAAAGAGTTTTAGTAGGAGATTCTATTCGTGTTAAGTTAGTTAAAGTTGATACTTATACTGGTGATATTACTTTTAATAGAGAGAGTACTAGAAATATAGAGTATACTCCTGGTAAGAAGAAAGTTAAGAAAAGATAGTATCCTTTAAAGCCTTAGGTCTTTAAAGGTAAAAGGAAGCCTTAGGTCTTCCTTTTAAACAATATGGTTGTAGTGAAAGATTTTACTAAAAAGTGAAAAATCTTTCAGTAGAGATATGAGGTATATAATGA
>CAKPAL010000054.1 GCA_934132925.1 uncultured Bacilli bacterium | reverse complement strand
TATCATGTGTTGATGTTTTATGTCTTGATAAAACAGGAACTATAACAGATGGTACTATGGAAGTTGTAGATTTAATCAAATTAACTGAAAAAGAAGATATAGAAAATATTATAGCAAATATCAATACAGAAGAAGCCAATAACTCTACTGATAAAGCATTAAAGAAAAAATATGGTGTTAAGGATAGTTTAAAAGTAGAAGAAAGAATACCATTTAGTTCTGCTAAAAAGTGTAGTACTACTATCATAGGGGGAGTTAAATATTATCTAGGTGCTTTAGAATATATAACGAATAAAAATATAAGTGATTATGAAGTACTAGATAAATATGTAAAAAAAGGATATAGAATAATAACATTAGCCAAAGAAAAAAATACATTAGAAATTTTAGCTTTCGTTATTATTAAAGATAATATTAGACCAACAGCAGGGGATACCTTAAGATATTTTAAAGAACAATCTGTTGAAATAAAAATAATATCTGGAGATAATCCAAGTACTGTATCAAATATATTAAAACAATTAGATTTTGAAGGATATGATCGATATATAGAAGGAAAAGATTTACCTAATGATTATAATGAATTACAAAAAGTAGTTAAAGAGAAAACAATCTTTGGCAGAATGACACCAATTCAAAAACAAATGGTTATTAAAGCTTTAAAAGAAGAAAATACAGTTGGTATGATAGGAGATGGTGTAAACGACATTCTAGCTTTAAAAGAAGCAGATTGTGGTATTGCATTAGGAAGTGGTGTAAGTGCCGCTCGTAGTGTCTCTGATGTTGTCCTAAAAACTGATGATTTTGCTGTTCTACCAAGTATTGTAAATGAAGGAAGAAGAGTAGTAAATAATATTGAAAGAGTAGCTTCAATGTACTTAATAAAAACAACATATTCCTTTTTACTATGTCTTTTATCGATTGGTTTATCTCATGAATATCCATTTTATCCGATTCAGTTATCACTAATTAGTGCTACATGTGTAGGAATACCATCCTTCTTTCTAGCTTTAGAACCTAATTATAATAAAGTAGGCAAGGATTTTCTTATGAAAGTATTTAAAAATGCGGTTCCTAATGGTATTACAGTTGTATTAAATATCTTTATTATAATAATGTTCTGCGGTATCTTTAATAAAAGTTTTGAAAGTTATCGTCTAGTTGTTGTAACTTTAACAGGTTTTATAACCTTAAGATTACTATATACCATTTGTAAACCACTTAATTTGTGGCGAAAAATATTACTAATATTTTGCAGTATATCCTTTTTTGAACTACTAATTTTACTTCCAGACTTGTTTTTAGTCTCAAAATTTGATATAGTAAGTATTATCTTTATTGCCACTCTTGCATTTATTGATACCTATATAATAGATTTCTTAAGTGAATTATTTGAAAAAATGGTTATAAAAATAAGAGAGGTAAAGAATGGAAAAAAGAAAAAAGAAAGTAAACTATCTTAGAATATTATGGGTAAGTGGCATATATATTGCTCTAATAATGATATTAATATTAGTCGTAATATTCAAAGTAAAGTATGAAGGAAGATGATTATATGTTTGTAGATGAAGTATTATTAAAAGTAGAGGCCGGTAGTGGAGGTAATGGCTGCATGGCTTACCGCAGAGAAGCCTGTGTTCCTATGGGAGGACCATTTGGTGGTAATGGTGGTAAAGGAGCAGATATTATTTTTAAAGCTGATGGTGGCCTAAAGACATTAATAGATTTAAGATACCAAAAGAAAATTAAAGGAAATAATGGTGAAAATGGTGAAGGTAAAAATAAATATGGTAGTAATAGTGAAGATTTGATTGTCAAAGTACCAGTAGGAACCACTGTTAAAGATGCTGATACTGGCGTTGTAATAGCCGATCTTACCAAGAATGGAGAGATGGCTACGATAGCCTATGGAGGTAGAGGAGGAAGAGGTAATGTAAGTTTATCTTCTCGTAGTAATCCTTGTCCATCATATGCTGAAAATGGTGAACCAGGTGAAGTAAGAAATATCAAAGTTGAACTTCGTATGATCGCGGATGTTGGACTAGTAGGTATGCCATCCGTAGGAAAAAGTACTATTCTTTCTATGATATCAAATGCTAATCCTAAAATAGCAGATTACCATTTTACCACTTTATCTCCTAATTTAGGAGTAGTTAAGACTAAAGACAACACTTTCGTAGTAGCGGACCTTCCTGGTTTAATTGAAGGGGCTAGTGAAGGAGTAGGACTAGGACATAAGTTTTTAAAACATATTGAAAGAACAAAGATTATTGCTCATGTTATAGATATGGCTGGTACTGAAGGTCGTGATCCTTATGAAGATTATGTTGCTATAAGAAAAGAATTAGAAACATTTAGTCCTAAATTACTAACTAATGAAGAAATAATTATTGCTAATAAAATGGATGGTGATAAGGCTAAAGAAAATTTAGAAGCCTTTAAGAAGAAGATAAATAACAAAAATATTTATGAAGTAACGGCTTTAATTAATGAAGGATTAGATGAAGTAATAAATAAATTATCTGAACTTACTAAATCTATTGAAGATACTAATTTATATGATGATGAAGTAGTAGAAAGTCATGTATTATATAAGTTTAAGAAAGAAAAACCATTTACTATAATTAAAGATAAAGATGTCTATGTAATAAAAGGTGATGCTGTTGAAAAACTATTTAGAATGACTAACTTCAACACAGAAGAAGCTTATGAAAGATTCTCTAACAAGATTAGAAGAATGGGTGTTGATGATGAGTTAATAAAGATGGGTATCAAAGAAGGCGACACTGTAAGAATATTTGATTTTGAATTTGAATGGACAAGATAATCTCTAAAAAAGAGTTTATCTTGTTTTTTGTCATGAATCAATAAGGTCTTTGACAGCATGAGTAAGCTTATCATCTTTCACATGACAAAATAGTCCTTTTTTCGATTTATTTAAATAATATATATTGACAAAGTATGAAAAATAAATTAGAATAGAAAACATATTACTGAAGCATAATATTTTATCACAATACTAGGGGGTGATGATAGAATGTCAAAAGATAGGAGCAAAGTAATAAAAAAAGAAAGAGGAAAAATGGGTAAATTAAAAGACAATAGCATCTTAAAAAATATTGTAGTTTTTGTAAAATCACATCAAAAAATATTCAAAATAGTAATAACTGCTTTAGTAGTAGTACTACTAACACTATTAAGTATTATCATGATAAATAATGCTAAACTTAATAAAAAAGTAATAACTATTAATGGAGAAGACTATACGAGAAGTGATTTTATGGTATATTTCTATTCAGTAAAATATAATTATTTTGGAGGTAATAATACCAATATCTCAAAAGAGAATCTAAAGGTAATATATGATGCTGAAAACAACATAACTGTTTTCGACCACTTAAAGAGTAGAACTCTACAAGAAATTGAAACAAGTGCTGCTGTTAAGAAGTATGCAAGCGATAATAATATTGAACTTGATGAAGAAGACTATAAAATAATAAAAGAGCAAAAAGAAGCATTTATTAAAAAGTTAGGTGGAAAAAATAAGTTTAATAAAATATTAAAAGAAAACAATACCACTGAAAAATCATATAATAAGATGGCTGAAACAGATAGGCTATATAACAAGATAGTTACTAAACTATATGGTAAAGATAGAAGATATGATTTAACAGAAGAAGAAGTAAATGCTGCTTTAGAAAACTATAATAAGGAGTACTATAAGATAGAACAGATAATACTTACAACTATTGACATAACTACTAGAAAAAGTTTATCAGATACTGAAATTAATCAAAAAAAGACATTAGCAGATACAATATATAATTTGGCTACTAACGGAGATGACTTTGAAGAATTAATAAGGAAATATAGTGAAGATGCTGTTGATAAGGAACCACCATATTATGTATATTACAAAAAAGGTGAATTACTAGATGAAATAGAAGAGGCTATAGTGAAACTAGACAACAATAATGTGAGCTTAATTCAAACTAAATATGCTTTTCATATTGTCAAAAGATTAGAGTTAGATGATAGTAAATATGAAGAATATTTAGATACATTAAGAGAAGAAAAAGCATTAAAAGCATTAAATGATACCCTAGGAGATTTGAAAATAATCTATCATGATGCTTATAAAAAAATAAAATTATAGAAGGAGTATGTTTTATGGAGAAGTCAAAACAAAAAGAAACAAACAATAAGACATTAGCTATAATAATTACTGTAATTGTAGCTATTATACTAGTAGGAGTTGGTATACTACTATTTAGACAATTCAAGTTTATGCCAAATGCTACTAATGAAGTATTAGATGAAGTTGGAGCAACTACATTAAGCATTAAAAAGAATAGTAAAAGTCTAACTGATTCAATACTTGAAGATTTATCTAAAAAAGATGAAACATTAAATACTATAGTAAGTAATGGTGAAAAGTATTATAATAATATTTATAATAGAATAGTTATTGCTGAAAATCAAATTAAAAAAACAGTAGAAGAAAAAGCTGAAGATATTAATAATAATATCAACAACACTAGAGAAGATTTAAATAATAATAT
>CAKPAL010000053.1 GCA_934132925.1 uncultured Bacilli bacterium | reverse complement strand
CTTATAGCATAATTAAATCTAAATCTAAAACTTACATAGATAATAATTCCAATTAATGATATTAATACTGCTAATATAGCATTTTTAATTAATTGTTTTTTTACCATATCAGATACTACATAGATATTTGATGTAGTATGATAGTCTTCTTCAAGAGTATGTGATAAACTTTCTATTTCTTCTTTTGTTAGTTTCTCGTTAATGACAATGGTAGTAGAGTCTTTAGTTTTATCAAGTTTATTGATTGTATAATCTTTTAAATCAATATCTTCAGTAGTGTTTACTGTAATAGAAGTACCACCAGTAAAGTCAACAGCAAAATTGAAATTAGTAATTATTGAATAAGTAAGTCCTCCTATTAGAACAAGCAATACTATTGGTA
Source organism: uncultured Bacilli bacterium (assembly GCA_934132925.1). GTDB lineage: Bacteria > Bacillota_I > Bacilli_A > RF39 > UBA660 > CAG-302. The sequence goes on along the minus strand of CAKPAL010000053.1, from coordinate 4,347 downwards.
AAATGACTTTTCTAGATTTAACAAAGTCTAATTTTTTGAATGGTATTCTAACTTCTTTAGCAGGAATAATTTTTTTCTTAGGAAGACCAATAAATAAATTAATCTTGTCATCGAATACGCCTGTATTAGCAAAGGCCGCTACTATTGCTTTAGATAAGAATACTAGTACAATAATAGTTAATAGAATATTAATTATTAACATTGTAGCAAAACCTTTTACACTAGATTGTCCTAGAATAAATAGAATTATGGCAACAATTATAGTTGTTATATTGGCATCTAAGATACTAGATAATGATTCTTTATTACCAATAGTTACAGCTGTTTTAAGATTTTTACCTATTTTTAATTGGTCTTTTATTCTTTCAAAACTGATAACTGAAGCATCGACAGCCATACCAATACCAAGTAGCATAGCGGCTATTCCAGGTAATGTTAAAGTCCCTTCGATTAAATAGAATACTAGGAAAGATAACATAGTATATAAAATTAAAGCGGTACCAGCAATTAAACCACTGAAATGATACATGGCAATCATTATTATTAATACTAGTATTATACCGATGATACCCGCTACTAAAGTTTTATTAAGAGCAGCTTCACCATAAGTTGCTTCAACTGTACGAGATGATATTTCACTTAACTTTGTAGGAAGTGAACCAGAATTAATAAGTTCTACTAGTGAAGTTGCTTCCTCAGTTGTAAAATTACCTTGAATAATTACATCACTAGCAAAGGCTTTATCTACTCTAGCGGCTGATAAACATCTTGAAGTTGATAGAGAACCACATTTATCTTTTTCTTTACTAAAACTATCAGTGCTTTCATCATAGTCAAGCCAGATAACAATAACGTTATTATTCATATCTTTTACTTTACTAGTAACAGTATAAAATTTATCAGTATCCTTAATTGATAAACTTACAGCCGGATGACCATATTGGTCGGTTGTTACTTTAGCGGCTCCTCCAAGTACATCCGATGTCATAAGTAAATTATCATTATAATCTCTAAATGATAATACTGCTGTTGAAGATATTACTTCTCTAGCTTCCTCTTTATTTTTAATACCTGCTAGTGCTATTCTAATTTTATTATTATCTTCAATTGATATTTCAGGTTCGTTTACTCCTAAAATATCTACTCTTTTTAAGATGGCCTTATAGGTGTTATAAACCATATCTGAGGTAAGTTTATTACCATCTAATGGTTCTATTTCATATAATACTTCAAATCCTCCTTGAAGATCTAAACCATAATTAATATTTTTAAATATCGGTATACATAAATAGGCACTTCCTAATAATGTAATAAATGTTATAAATACTCCTACTAAAACCTTTAACTTATTATTCTTTTCTTTTACTTGTTTTTTACTTTTCATAATGCTTTTCCTTCTTTCTAATTATTTATAATTGCTCTCTCTTCATTCTTAATATGTTCTTTAAGAAAAATATCTACTTTTTCAATATCGACATCTATTATATCATTGACCATTTCGGATATTGATAAATTTTTAGTCTTAATCCATTTATTTAATTTTAAATAATTCCATATATCACTAGCCTTTATGTAACCGTAGGTATCACTAATCATTCTAATTTTTACGTTAAATGCACCTTTTAAATGGTTATACAATTCTGCTTCACTTTTGTACTCCATCACATCACCATAATAATTGTATCAAAAACTAAAAGAAAAAACAACCAATTTATGGCTGTTTTTCTAATTCTTTGTCACTTTTTGCAAATAACAATTCTATATCAATATCTAAAGCATCCGCTATATTACTAACTGTATCTAACGAAAAGTTCTTCTTACTATTTGGGGCTTCAATTCTCCTAATAAATTCGTGAGAGTACTCGGTCCTTTCAGCAAGTTCTGCTTGTGTTATACCTCTGTACTTACGATAACGCTTAATATTTCTAGCAACTACTTCATAAATATCAAATTGTTTTTCTTTTCTTCTCTGCATAAGTCATCACCTTGACTATATTTTCTCACAAAATTAAACTTTTTTATGTAATCTATTTGTGTACATTTTATTATTTTTGCTAATTTATGCAGCAACTTGGTAATTATTCCTAATCTTTTTAAGGGCTTTTTTCTCATTTCTTGATACTTCAACTTGATTCATACCTAAACATTTGGCAACAGATGCTTGGGTTCTATCTTCAAAGTATCTTAAGTAAATAAGTTCTTTATATGGACTTTCAAGTTTATTTACTTCTTCATTTAATAATAGGTAATCTATATTATAATAATCTTTATCATCACTTACTGTATCATATAATGATAAGTTATTATCACCAGTATAAATAACCCTCTCAAGGCTATCTACTACTTGCATAGAACTTATAACTGTCTCTATTATATTAGGATCTATTTCTAAAAAGACTGCTAATTCATAAGTAGTAGGTTCTTTCATAAGTTTTTGACTTAAAATATTTTTGGCAGTATTTATTTTTTTGTATAAGCTTAAATATTCTTTTGATACTTTGATATTTTTTTGCTTATTTATATAACTATATATTTCTCCATATATGTATTTATAAGCATAAGTAGAAAATTTAGTATTATTATTTTCTTTATAATTATCATAAGCTTTGATTACTCCTATTACACCCACTTGATATAAATCATCTTGATCATAGCCCTTAAAATATCTATTTATTATAGCATATATTAAATTACTAGTAGCTCCTACAACATCTTCGTATTTATTCATTAAATCATCCTCTCAAATAATTTGAAAGCGTCGTACTCTCTATTTATTTTGGGAATATCCTTTAATAGTTTATTTGTTACATTGAACTTATCGCAAATAATGAACTTATTACTAGCCTCTTCATATAGTTTATATATTTTGTTTAGATATTTGATACTATAGCTATCTATTGAATACATATCATCAATATTCAAAACGATATATTTAAAATCTCTGTCAATTACACCTCTAATAGTATTTTTGTTCAGGTCCCCTTTCAATCGAATAAATAGGATACCTCTTTTGAACTCCATACTGGTCTTTAGCATTGTATTCACCTTCCTTTTATAATTTATCATATTTTTATTTTTAAATATATAGTTTCGACAAAACTAGCCATTTATTTCTATCGACATTATTATCTGATACCTTTTTACCTTGATATTCTTTTCAATATTATTTTAACTTGTGTCTATCATTTGCGCACCGCCTTTCATTATATATAAACAATTATTTTTTTAATTTTTGCCATTTTTTCCGAAATTTATTAGAAAAAGATGAAAAAAATTATAAAAGCAAACAAAAAGCGAACGAAATATTAACACTAAGTTAACTTAATAATGAGAAAAAAGAGTCAATTTATTATAATTATGTCCTTCTTTAGTAAAAACATATTTTGCGGTACTTCTGTGGATAAAGTAATGTTTATGATGAAGACCTTAGGCTTCATCATACCACGAAAGACTTACATAGTAAGGCAGGAGAGGCAAAAAGAAAAGCACTAAAATAGTGCTTATAAAGTAATTTCTCCTAATCTAATTAACTCTACTACTGCTTGGGCTCTACCTTTAACAGATAATTTTTGCATCGTATTGGAAATATGATTTCTTACTGTCTTTTCACTAATATTTAGGGTATCCGCTATTTCCTTAGTGGTTTTATTTTCTATTAGTAAGGAAAATACTTCTTTTTCTCTTTTAGTTAATATACCTTTACTCATAAATACCTCACTTCCCTATAGGGTGGTATATATCTGTTCATATTATTGTATTCTAATTTTTGAATTAAGTGAGGTATTTTTAACTATATTAATTATATTTTACCGAAATATACATCTTATCATCAAATTCATTTTGTACTAGTCGCATAATGTTATTAGCGGTACTTACTGAATTATCACTACTATCTAGAATTACTCTGACATTATCACCATCTATTTTTACGAAATTTTCACAATTACATACTTCTTTAATTTTTACTTCTAAGGTTTCTTCTTTTGATGCTCTATTATTTAGTAATTTTAATTCTTCAAAGACAGTATTTTTTTCCTCAGTGGTAATACTATTATCCGTAAGTTTTTCTTTTAATTTATTTATTTGATTCATAACTTCGGTATCATCTTCGACTTTAAGAGCCGCTACTAAAGTACTTTCATCGGTATTTACGACAGTGTTATCTTTTGTTTTATTTTCTAGTTCTTTATCAAATATTTCACTAGGCATAGTTACATAATAAATTGATAATACTAATACTAAACTAAATAATGTTAAAAACCACAAATTTTTCTTATTTATCATATATATTCCTCTTCTTTCTAATTAAGTATATTATGATATCTAAAAAATATGAAAAGAAGAAGA
>CAKPAL010000052.1 GCA_934132925.1 uncultured Bacilli bacterium | reverse complement strand
ATATATATAGTTACTTCATTATGTAATTTATTTCTATTATGTAACTCTTCTCTTTCTAATATTTCATTAGTATTATTACCTTGCTTATCTACTACTCTTAATAATTCCATATTTATATTATTTTATGTCCGCATACATGCGAATTACTATCTGCCGTAGTTGTTTATTCATACCTTTCCTTTTTATTTTGTTATAGTATTTTATTTTAAAGTTTTTCCTACCATACTTGTCATATCAGCCATCTGTTACACAGATAACTGATATGGTGAACTACTCGTACCTGATCCTGACCCGATATCTAGTTCAGATGTCAGAGAAAGGACTGGCACTACCCCGAAATAATCAGAGGCATTGTAGGTGTTGACACGGCCGCCCGATTCCACATACCACGCGCGGTACGCAATGTTGGAGGTCGGGGTTAATAACCATCCAGAATTTAACGTTACTATTTCTTCCATCCAATTATTTGCTGTACATGTACTATTATCATAATTACTTAAAGTTTGTTGACACAAACTTAAGTCTGCTGCATATCCATAATCACTTGGATAAGGTATCGCTATCTTTCCTGTCCACGATGTTGATCTTCCTGTATATACTGTTCCACTTACTCTTTCTTTATCATACATTGCATCTACATATATACTTTTACTATCATTACTATTACCTCCTCTTGTATAATATGTTGTCTCTGCTATTAAATTTCTTGTCGTATCATTCTTTAAGCCTATGCTTGTAAAGTCACACGACGTTGTTGTATAATTCCTGTCATTATAACATTTTCCACTACCTGCATTCCAATATAAACTGCCTCCAACACTTTCACTATCGTAACCATTGTTTAATAATTTCATTAAGTCGGCCTGTGACCACTCATTTACTCCACGACCATTGTTTGTAACAGGTGCACTACTATCCCAAGAATATGCACCAATACTTTCATTTCTAATTATCTTAACTTTACCATCGAATACTCCTATTATTCTCCATGTTTCACATGTACTAGAGGATTGATTTTTATAATCAGAACAATTAAAGTATATATAGTTATTAGGACTTGCTCCATAATATCTGATGTTTCCATCTACATCCTCCATTAATTTATGGATATCATCATATTTATAATTTACACTATTTAATGTTACTGTTTTAGTTGAACTGAAAGTATCATTGGCTATTAATTTAGCCAAACCCTTATAAAATGTTTCTCCTTGATGAGCATCAGCACTTATATTTCCAGCAAATGATGCTCCTACTACATCGTTGCCTATTAGCGCGCCATCTATATAAAATACTATTAAATATTTATTTTGGGTACTATTTGATAATTGTTTATTTAATATATTAATTGTTCCTGTACTTGTTATAGCACCTATTTTTACTATATCAAATGATTGACCTGATAAGCCTGCTACTGTTAAAGTAGTACTACTACTAGTATTATTTAGTATAGCATATTTAAGTGAGCCTTTACTTTCTCCAGTAGTAAAAGCACTAGATAAACTTGTTACATTTAAATATAATGAACCATAACCTTCTATACTACAAGTACTTTTTATACCTATATTAGCATAAGTTAAGGCTATACCTTCAGTAATAGTAAATTTATTATTACTTATTAAAGTACTTTCATCCATTATCTCTACATTAGCATTATTGATAGCTCCTCCTGGTGTATAATTTATTTCAAAGCATCCACTTGTTAGTCCTATATTTATTTTATCACTAGACCAAGTAAGTGCTGCATAGGTAATACCAGCCGCTAGTAGAACTAATAGTGATACTCCTAATATTATTAGTTTTCTTTGTTTATTATTTTCTTTCATTTTACTCATCCACCTTACTATTAAAATATATCATAAAATTAATTTATTTGCAATAATTTTTAATATATATTTTATAAAAAAAGATAGTTACTATATACTAATAGTACTATCTAGGTAATCTTCTAGTAAAGAAGATGAAGCAAGTAATGTATTATTAAAGTTTTTTAGTTTATTTAAATACTCTTGATATTTAGTATTATTATTTAATAATTTAGTTTTTTCTTCTACTTCTTTATCTAGTTCTTTATATTTATCATTATGATGATACTCTAAATATGTTGCTTCTTTTTGTAATGATTTTATTTCTTCAATTAAGTTTTTAATATCTTTATCTTTATCAATTATATCTATTATTTGTTTATATTCTTTATATTCGTTAGAATTATTTATACTATTAAATAATTCTTCGATACTACTTTCTATCACTTACTACTTCCCCTTCCATTGACCATGTTTTTACTTCAGTTATATGAACAGATACGATACTTCCAATGTTAGATGGGTCTCCAACTACATTGACTAGTTTCATGGTATCGGTATAGCCCATTAGTTTACCTCCTTTATCAGAGTAACCTTCGATTAATACTGGTACTATTTTATCTTGATATTTTTCATTATTTTCTCTAGCATATTTATTAACAAGAGCATTTAATCTTTGTAATCTTTCTTCTTTTTCTTTTAATGGAATATTATCTTCCATTTTAGCAGCGGGTGTTCCTTCTCTTGGTGAATAGATAAAAGTATAGGCTAAATCATATTTTAGTTCATTGTAGACTTCTAATGTTTTTTCAAAGTCTTCTTCTGTTTCGCCTGGGAAACCTACTATAATATCGGTTGTTATACTAACTCCTGGTATTTTGGTTTTTAATTCATTAAAAAGATTTTTATATTCAGAAATAGTATATCTACGATTCATCTTCTTTAGAATGTTATCTGATCCTGATTGAATTGGTAAATGAATATAAGGCATAATATTAGGATATGCTGCGATAACATCAATCATATCACTTGAGAAGTCCCAAGGATGAGATGTTACAAATCTTACTCTATCAATACCTGTTTTAGCGGTGTCTTCAAGTAAATTAGCCATTGTATAATTTAGTTCTAAATCTTTACCATAGGCATTAACATTTTGTCCTAATAGTGTTACTTCTTTATAGCCTTTTTCTTTTAAATTTTTAACTTCTTTTAGAATATCTTCTGGTAATCTACTTCTTTGTTTACCTCTAGTATAAGGAACAATACAGTAAGAGCAGAACTTATCACAACCATATTGAATATTTACCCAAGCTTTAATTTTGGAATCTCTTTTTACTGGTAAGTTTTCTATAATACTACCTTCAATAGAATATACTTCAATATTTTGTTTTCTTTCTTTATTTATATTATCTAAAAGAGTTGGTATATCATAGATATTATGTGTTCCTAGAACAATATCAACCCATTTATATTTATCTTTTATCATACCTGATACAGATTCTTCTTGTGGCATACAACCACCAATAATGGTTATAATATTAGGATTAGTTTCTTTTAATTTTTTTATTCTTCCTAAAATACCTACTACTTTATTTTGAGCATTTTCTCTTATAGCACAAGTATTAATGATAATGACATCAGCATTTTCATAATCATCTTCTTTGGTATAACCTAAATCTTCCATAATACCTGATATATTTTCACTATCGTGAACATTCATTTGACAGCCATAGGTTAAAATAGTATACTTTTTGTTATGACCAATATTGTGAATAGAAGTTGGTACTTTATATTTATCGTATGATACTTCTGTTTTATTTTTTGTTCTTTTTCTTGCTTCAGTTAAATCTGGTAATCTCATTTTACTTCCTTCTTTCTAGTATTTTTCCTTTACTATATAAATAGTTATATTCATTTTGAAACTTTTGATTTTCTCTCTTTTTATCATTTATATATTCAATTATCTCTTTAGTTACTCCTTCTAGTTCATAGTACTCTTCATCAGTAAGAGGACGATTTTGAAATAACTGCTGGTAAGTTAGATATTGATTATAGGAATCAACAAACCTTCTAGCGGCACTTGATGAATGGGAATAATAGTCATAACCTAATCCTTCATGTCCAATACTAGTACTACTATAATAAGCATTTAAGTAAGAAACTGCTAGTACTTTGACTAATTTTTCATATTCTTTAGGTGGAATATTTCCTTCATAAGTTTTAGTTATCGTTTTGAATAAATGATCTGCATATTCTTTATTATATATACGATGATTACGATAGATATAGATTAAATTATGATCATGGAAATACTTTGGTGTGGTACTATTTACTAGAAGCATTGATTCTTGGACAATATTAGCGGATACTGACTTATCAGCAAAGGTACTAGGATGATAGTCAGGGGCTTTTTTAATATAGTTTTCGACCTTTCGATAAATTTCTTTACCACTATTATGGGCTTTTAAACTACTAGTAATTAATGATATTCTCTCTAGCATGCCTATAGTTTTTAAATCAATGTTAGTACAGGTATCAACCATATCATAAGTTAGTCTATTTTTGACAGTTATAATTCCTCTTATTATTTCAAGGCTATTAGTATCAATATTTAAATTAGAATCAACAAAATAGCGGTATAATAAGACATTCTTTTTAGTATTTGGTAAAAGTGAACATAAATTATTAGCAATATTCGGATGATAAAGGCTAATGTTTTTATCCATTAGATAAATGGTTTCTACTCTACCAAGAGCATCATAGAATGTTTGCGATTGATATGGAATAAGTGATGGTATATCAGTAATTGCTACATAGTAATAGTAACTACCATCAGCATTTTTTACTAAACTAATAGCATCATCTAGACATAAAGCTTCTTGGTCATCAATAGTTACAAAATTAGCATCTAATTCTAATCTACCACTTCTATCAAACTTGAAACTTTCCATCTCTTTAATAATAGCATCTTTGATAGTAGAACTTATATTATATTTCTTTTCTAATTCAATGGTATCCACTTTATTGATATCTTTTAAACGGTCCATTATTTCTTTGACATAAGTTTTATCTTGATGTTTAGATAATTTTTCTAGATATATAACTTTATTTTTTGATAGTTCTTCTTCTAGATTATGAATAAAGAGCATAATAACATCATAGAAGTAGTCTCGTTCTTCTTCATTTTCTTCTTTTAAATAATATTCTAATATGTTATAAAAGATAGTTCTACCATCATTATCAGTTACTTTTAGAATAT
>CAKPAL010000051.1 GCA_934132925.1 uncultured Bacilli bacterium | reverse complement strand
TTAGAAATTATATTTACTTTCTTTTTAATGATTTGTTTTTATAAGGTAGGAAAAAAGACAGGATTATATTTATATATGGTTTTAATGAGTAGTATACTTAGTGTTGTTATGTTTAAGGTTATTGATTTATTTTCTTTTCAGGTTAATTTAGGTATTCCTATTGTTATGGGTTTATTTATCTGCAACAACATTATTATTCAAAGATTTGGTATAGATGAAGTTAAGAGAATTATGGCTACGGTTAGTGTTTCTTATATGGCTACAATAGTTATTATTTCTATTCTTTCTATTATAGGAGATAGTAGTTATAATCTTATTAGTAATGAGGCTTTTAATGGTTTATTTGGCTATGGTAGTGGTAATATTAGAATTCTTATTGGTGGTTTATTTACTACTTTGATATTGTGGTGTAATAGTTATATTTATTATTATATTAGAAGAAGTAAGAATATGTTATGGTTTAGTAATGTTGGTAGTAGTCTTATTATTCAGATGTTAGAGAGTATTATCTTTGTTATTATTGCTTATTTAGGTAAACTTGATTTTACTTTAATATTTGGAATGATAGTTATTAGATATTTAATTAAGATTATTATTAGTTTTATGGGGATTATACCTGTATATATGATTGTTAAAATGAAAGATAAGTAGGTGTTATGATGAGAACAAGAAAACAAGAATTAGTCAGTGATGAATTAAAGCCTTTTGTATGTAATATTATGAAGGAATATAGGGAAAAATATAATTATTCTTTAGAAGATTTGGCAAGGGCTCTTAATTATAAGAAGAATAGACAAACATTACATAAATATGAAACTGGCACTCTTAATATTCCTTATGAAATATTTTTTGATATTGCTAATATTTTTAATATTAATAGTGATGTATTTAGTGAGATTCCTATGACGAAAGATGAGAAAGATTTATTTGAAAAGAAGATGATTAGGAGTTATGTTAATACGATGACTGGTAATAATAATATTACTTCGAGAGGAGAAAAGATTATTAATACTTATAGAAATGCCTCCTACGAACCAGTTAGTAAAATGTGTGATTTATCGATTAAACTTATGGATGATTCGATGGCTCCTATTTATTTGAAGGGGGATAGGGTATTCTTTAGAAAGAAAGATAGTTATAATAATGGTGATGATATTGTTATTGCTGTTAAGGGTAATGTTCTTTCGGTTAGAAGATTATACAAGAGTGGTAAAGCTATTATTTTACAGGCTATGAATCCTAAATATCAGACAATAGCAGTTAATGTTTTTTCGGAAGATATGATACTTGGTAAAGTTGAAACTTTGAGTAGAGAAATAAGATAATTATTTCTTTTTTTTTGCATTAAAAAAGGACTTCAAGTGAAGTCCTGAGGCTTTATTAATTTAAAGCGTCTTTTAATTTGTTTCCAGCTTTGAATCCAGGTACTGTTCTAGCAGCTATTTTAACTGCTTCTCCAGTTTGTGGGTTTCTTCCAGTTCTAGCTTCTCTTTTTTTGGCAGTGAAAGTTCCAAATCCTACTAATGTTACTTTTCCGTTTTCTTTTAATCCTTTAGTAACTCCTTCCACCATAGCGTCTAATGCTCTACCAGCATCAGCTTTTGTTAAATCTGCTTTTTCAGCAATGAAATCTACTAATTCAGCTTTTGTCATTTTCTATTACCTCCATTTTTTTAGTGATAAGCAATATGTTATGCTTACTACATAAAGATATCATAATATCGTAATAAAATCAAGTATTTTAAGGCAATTTTAATTAAAAAGAAGTAAATATTTTGTAAAAGTTAACTACTTGTATAACTTTTTTGTTAATGTTAATAATATTATTGTAACTTTTCCTTAATTGTGGTATAATAAGGCTGTTTTTGAGGGGAGATGTTTTGATGAAAGATAAAACAAGAAAAGATATTATTATAATTATTACTTATATTGCTCTTATTATATTTGCTTTAGTTAATTTTAGTAAGATTTTATCTTTTTTAGGTGATGTTATTAATATTTTTGCTCCATTTTTATTAGGTATTATTTTAGCTTTTGTTCTTAATGTACTTAATAATTTTATTGAGAAGAAAATATTTGGAAAAATTAAACCTAGCAAAGTATGGAATAAGATTAAGAGACCACTATGTATTACACTTAGTTTAATTTTGGTATTTTTAACTATCTATTTTATTATGAACTTACTTATTCCACAACTTAAGAATTCTGCTAGTTTATTTACGGATACTTTACCTGCTTATAAGGAAGATATTCTTGGTATTCTAAATAAATTTGATGTTGGAGAGGAGACAACTGCTAAAGTTAGTGAATATTTAGATAATTTTAGTAAAGTTATTACAGATTATATTAAGGGTAATTCGAAGGATGTTATTACTGTTACAACAGAAGTAGCAGCTTCAGTTATTGGCATTGTTAGTAAGGGAATTATTACTTTAGTATTTGCTATTTATATGATAGCTCAAAAGGAAACACTTAGTAGACAAATTAATAAAGTAATGAAGGCTTATTTGAAACCTAAAACAATTGATAAGATTACTACTATTGGTAGTTTGGCTAATAAGACTTTTTCTAATTTTGTTACTGGACAATGTTTGGAGGCTTTAATCTTTGGTAGTTTGGTTTTTGTAGGAATGTTAATATTTAGATTTCCATATGCCTCTACTATTGCAGTATTGCTTGGATTTACGGCTTTAATTCCTATATTTGGTGCCTTTATTGGTACCGCTATTGGATTTATTCTTATTATGATGATTAGTCCTGTTAAGGCAATATTGTTTGTGGTGTTCATCATTGTTCTTCAACAAATAGAGGGTAATTTGATTTATCCTAGGGTTGTTGGTAGAAGTATTGGTCTTCCTGGCATGTGGGTACTTTTATCGGTTACTGTTGGCGGTAGTATAGGTGGTATACTTGGTATGCTTATTGCTACTCCTTTGTGTTCACTTCTTTATGCTTTATTTACTAAGACAGTAAATGATAGACTTAAGAGTAATAAAATTGTTACTAAAGTAAAAGAAAAGGCTTAATTATTATGATTAAGTCTTTTTATATTACAATAGCTATCATGTTGGATGAGCCTTTGTTTATTATTTTGGTTAGTGTTTGACATAATTTGTATCTAACATTATCTGGCATCATTGATAGTTTAGCTTGTATTCCTTCTTGAACAATGACATCTAGACTGCGTCCAAAGATTTCACTTTTCCAAATATCGTTACCTTCTTTGTTTTCAGTTAAGTAGTTTATTAGCTCTTTACTTTGAAGTTCACTTCCAATTATTGGTTCAAATGTACTTTCGACATCGACTTTGATCATGTGTATTGATGATGCTTTGGCTTTTAGTTTTATGCCGTAACGTGAGCCTTGTTTTATTATTTCTGGTTTATCTAGTTTCATGTCATCTAGAGTAGGTGAAGCAATTCCATAGCCAGTTTGTTTTACCATTTTTAGTGCTGATTTTATTTGATTGTATTCTCTTCTGGCAACATTTAGTTCTTGGAATAGTGATAGTAGTTCAGCTTTTGATGATACGGATATACCCATGATATCATTTAAAACTTTACTATAAAGTCCTTGTGGTGCTTCTAGATTAATGGTTACTTCACCAGTACTAGAATCTACTTCAGAAATATATGATTTAGCAATGTATTCTGATTCGATAAAATTATTGTTTATTTTGTCAATGTCTCTTAATTTATTTACCTCAACGACTGATTCTTTTATTATTCTAATGTATTCTTTTTTTAGATAGTGATCTGGTGATAAGATGGCAATCCATTCTGGCATATTTACTTTTATTTGCTCAATTGGAAATTCATATAATGATTCTTTTAGGATATTATACATATCTCTTTCTTGCATGGCTTCAATACTTATAGGCATTACTGGTACTTGATATTCTTCTTTTAACTTTTCCGCTAGCGCTTCGGTGTCTGGTAGCATTGGATGAACAGAGTTTAATAAGACAATATATGGCTTTCCAACAGACTTTAGTTCTTCGATTACCGTTTTTTCAGCTTCAACATATTCACTTCGTGGAATTTCACCAATGGAACCATCTGTAGTTACTACTATTCCGATGGTAGAGTGTTCTTTTATTACTTTTTCGGTTCCTATTTCTGCTGCTTCGGTAAATGGAATTGGTTCACTATACCATGGCGTCATAACAAGTCTTGGTCCATTTTCATCTTCGTAACCTTTAGCAGCTTTGACAACATAACCAACACAATCAATCATTTTTATGTTGGCAGTGAAATCTTCTACTTTTATTTTGGCGGCAGTGGCTGGTACGAATTTTGGTTCTGTGGTCATGATGGTTTTCCCTGCTGCAGCTTGTGGTAATTCGTCTAAGCATCTTTTTCTTTCATATTCATCTTCAATATTTGGTACTACTAGATTTTCCATAAACTTTCTTATGAATGTGGATTTTCCTGTACGAACGGCTCCTACTACACCGAGATAGATGTCTCCTCCTGTTCTTTTTGTTATATTTTTTATGACTTCTATTTTTTCCATTAACATACCTCTTTTCTTTTTATCACTAAACTATATGTTATTTATCTTGAAATATGTAAAAAAAGAAAAGAATTATTTTTTTCTTTTCAATATTTCTTTTAAAAAGTAGTTATATAGATTTTCAGTATTGTCTAAATCTTCAGGATGAAATTGGACTCCTAATACAAAGTGGTTATCATCTATGTATTCAATGGCTTCAATAATGTTATCTTCGGATAGTGCTGATACAATAAATGGTTTATTTACTCTTTCCAGTGCTTCTTTATGTCTTGTGTTAACAGTTAGGGTAGGGCCAAATATTTTATAAAGTATAGTATTGGGTATGATATTTATATAATGAGTCTTATTTTTATCATGATGACCTGCTATTTTTATTAAATTTTTATCATCTGTAGTATTTAAACTATATAATCCTATTATTTGATGGCCCATACATATTCCTAGAACTGGTATATTGTTTTTTATGGCGTAATCTAGTATTTGAAAATGATATGGATGAATATCACTACCGCCTTGGAATATTATTCCATCACATAGTGATAATACGGATGGGTTTATTAGGTTATTGTCATAATTTAAAAT
>CAKPAL010000050.1 GCA_934132925.1 uncultured Bacilli bacterium | reverse complement strand
GAAGATGCTTCTGAAGTATTAGAAGAAGAGTTTTTAGATTAATTATATTAAAGTCATAACCTTTGGTTATGGCTTTTATTTTTGAAGCCTTTTGGTAAGTCTTCAAAATGAACTATAGAGCCTATATGAAATAGTCTCTATAGTTTTTTCTAGTTTTTGTGATATAATTTAAGTGGTGATATTATGTTTAAGGAATATAATGATAATGATTTTGTTATTAATTATCAGGATGATTTGAAAAAGTTAGTTACTAATTTTGTTAGTTATTATAAGAAGAATATTAATGTATTACTTAATAGATTTCATTTAGATAGTATTAATAAGTTGGAAATTAGATTATTTTCTGATAAAGGTTTGCTTGATAATATACCTTATAAATTGGGTGATTTTGCGGGCTTTTTTAATGATAAGGGTGTTAATTGTTATATCAATATCAGTGGTAATAAGAGTGAAAGTTATATTATTAAGGCTATTATGCATGAAATTGTACACCATATTTATAGATTCTATATTGAAGAAGAAGTTGATAGTAGAATTATTTGGTTTGATGAAGGACTTGCTATGAATTTCTCTTTGCAAAATGATAAATATAATAATACTGATACTTTTAAAGAATTTCTAAATAATAAAATATTTTCTATTAAGAATATTCCTTGTATTAATGATTTAAATCATGGTAAAAGTTTTGTTAATGAAAATTATAATGGTTATGATTTGTCATATTTGGTAGTTAGATATTTAATTGAAAATAATAGTCAGGAAGATTTTTATTTAATTATGAAGAGTAAAAATAAAATTAGAAATATTGGTGAAAATATATTAGAGACCGCTATTGGGTATTATCATGATTACTATGGTATTTGATAAACTAATTGAAAAATATAGAGTAATAGTGTATAATATATAGCGAGGAGATTTTTTATGAAAATTGAGAAGTTAGATAAAGACAATATAGAAGAATATATAAGGGATATGAAACTTGTTGATACTGATAATTTAAGAAATAATATTAATAAGTTAAATGAGTTTGGTATAAAGAAAGATGATAAGTTCGTATTTAGTTTTATTCCTTATGATGATTTTATTGGAGTTAGTTTTGGTAACTATAAAATAGATGATATTTTAGTTAAAGAAATATTTAATTTTTTAAATAATAATTTATCTTTTGATGGTCATTTATTAGTTGAAGTTTATAATAATAAAGTAATAGATATTATGGATAGTTTATATAGAGTTAAAAATATTAATGTTAATAAAATTATTAAAGATGGTGATGATAATTCTTCACAAAAAGAAAAATATGCTGATATTGATATGAGAAGTATTAAATACTTTGATTCTAAAAATAATATTTTTTGTAATTTATATAGTCAAAATATTCAAGATGAGGATGTTATTAAAAAGTTAGATAAGTTCTTTATTGAGAGTAATGCTAATTCTATAGACTTTAGTATTTTACCTGATAGTTTAGAATATATGGAAAGTTTAGGTTATAAATGTAATTCTAAATTATATATCATTGATTAATATGTAGTGATTGCTTATATATAGTAGGTATGGTTGATACATTAGTTTAAGACTATATTTAGGCTTAAACTAACATAGCAAGACTTTGGCTTGATATGATAATAAGATGATAAGAGAAGAATATTTCTCTTTTTTTCTAGTAATATTTGATTAGAAGTGATATAATTAAATTGGAGTGATGTGTATGTATAAAAATAAGAAAATATTTATATTAGGAATGGCTAGAAGTGGTTATGAAGTTGCTAAATTATTAGCTAGTAATAATGAAGTAGTTATTACTGATATGAAAGAACAAGACAAGGATAAAATTAGTGAACTTGAGAATCTTGGTGTTAAGTTTATTATGAGTAATGCTGCTGATACTTTACTTGATGATAGTTATGATATTATGATTAAGAATCCTGGTATTAAGTATGATCATAAGTGTGTTGTTAAGGCTAAGAATATGGGTATACCTGTTATTAATGAGGTAGAGGTTGCTTATCATTATTTAGATAAGAATGTTAATATTATTGGTGTTACTGGTTCTAATGGTAAGACTACTACTACTAGTATTATTTATGAAATTATGAAAAAGGCATATGGAGATAGAGTTGTTTTAGCAGGTAATATTGGTACTCCTTTATGTCATTATGTTAAAGATATTAAAAGTGATAGTTATTTAGTTATGGAAATTAGTGATCATCAATTATGTGATATGTATGATTTTAAGACAAATACTTCAGTTATTACTAATATTTATGAGTGTCATACTGATTTTCATGATAGTCATGAGAAGTATGTTATGACAAAGAAGAAGATTTTTAATCATCATACAAAAGAAGATACTGCTATTGTGAATATGGATAATAGTGAGGTTATGGATATTACTAGTGATATTGGTAGTACTAAACTTTATTTTTCTTGTGATAAGAAGGCTGATTGTTATTATAAAGATGGTTTTATTTATTACAATGATGAGAAGTATCTAGATACTAAAAATATTGTTTTGAATGGTAGTCATAATTATCAAAATATTATGTGTGCTATTTTATGTGCTAAAAAATATGGTGTTAGTGATGATATTATTATTTCGGTCGTTAGTTCATTTGGTGGTGTAGAGCATAGACTTGAGTATGTTGGTAATATTAATGGGAGAGAAGTTTATAATGATTCTAAAAGTACTAATACAGAGTCTACGGTTATTGCTCTTAATTCTTTTGATAAGGATACTATTCTTATTATGGGAGGACTTGATAGGGGACACTCTTTTGCTGAGTTAGAAAAGCCTATGGCTCATACTAAGTTAGTAGTGGCTTATGGTGAAACAAAAAATAGAATTAAAGAGTTTTGCGATAGTATTAATGTTAAGTGTATTATATGTGATGATTTAGTTACCGCTACTGGAATGGCTTATGATAATTCTAAAGAGGGGGATGTTATTTTACTTAGTCCTGCGTGTGCTAGTTGGGACCAATTTCCTGATTTTGAGACTAGGGGTAAGTTATTTAAGGAAACTATACTTAAATATAGAAATGGTTTATTTATTGAAAAAGGTAAACATATTTATATGATTGGTATTGGTGGTATTAGTATGAGTGGTATTGCTGATATTCTTGTTAATATGGGTTATGTTGTAAGTGGTAGTGATAGGGCTAGTTCTAAAGTTACGGATATGCTTATTGATAGTGGTGTTAAGGTCTTTATTCCTCAATGTAAAGATAATATTACTGATGATATTGATTTTGTAGTATATACTGCCGCTATTAAAGAAGATAATGAGGAAATGGTAGAGGCTAAAAGAAGAGGTATTCCAATGATGGAGAGAGGAGAGTTTTTAGGTGAAATTACTAAACTTTACTCTAATACGATTGGTATAGCAGGTACTCATGGTAAGACTAGTACTACTTCGATGGTTAGTTTAATATTTATTGAGGCTGGATGTGATCCTACTATTCAAGTTGGTAGTATTTTAAGTAATATTGGTGGTAATTATAGAATTGGTAAAAGTGATACTTTAATTATTGAGGCTTGTGAATATTGTGATAGTTATCTTAACTTTAAGCAGAAGTCTGCTATTGTACTTAATATTGATAATGACCATTTGGATTATTTTAAAAATCTTGATAATATTAAGAAATCATTTAATAAATATGTTAGTGGTTTACCTAGTGATGGCTTTTTGATTATTAATAATGATGATAAGAATAGTAATGAACTTAAAGACAATACTAGGGCTAGTGTTGTTAGTTATGGTATTATTAATGATAGTGATTATATGGCTAGTGATATTAATTATGATATCGATGGATGTGCTAGTTTTGATGTTATTCATAATGGAGAAAAACTTGGTAGAATAGAACTTTCGGTATCAGGAGAACATAATATTTATAATGCTTTATCCGCTATTGGTCTTTCATGTTGTTATGGTATTTCTTTTGCTGATATTAAAAAGGGTCTTAAGAAGTATAAAGGTGCTAGTAGAAGACTTGAGTATAAGGGTAAGTTTAAAGGAGCTAATGTTTATGATGATTATGGTCATCATCCTACGGAAATAATGGCTACTAGTAAGGCTATTCATAAAAAGAAATATAGAGAGTCTTGGGTTATTTTTGAGGCTCATACTTATGCTAGAGCATATAAACATAAAGAAGAGTTTGCTAAGGCACTTAAAGATTTTGATCATATTATTGTTACGGATATTTATGCTGCTAGAGAAGAGAATATTTATGGTATTACGGAAGATGATATAGTTAGAGAAATTAAAAAATATGGTAAAGAAGCTTTCCATATTAGTAGTTATGATGATATTAAGTTATATTTAAGTCAGTATGTTCATGAAGGAGACCTTATTCTTACTTTAGGTGCTGGTAATGTTACTAAAATGGCTGACTTACTTGTTAAATAATATTAAATTATAGAAAGGGTGAATTATTTTTCATTCTTTTTTCTTGACTTTGATATTCTGGTAGTGTATAATGTTATTAGTAATCATTACTATTAAGGAGATAGATTATGAGGAATACTAAACAAAGAGATTGTATATTTGATATTGTTAATAGTAGTTATAATCATTTAAATGCTTATCAGGTTTATGATATTGCTAAAGAGGTTATTCCTAATATTAGTTTAGGCACTGTTTATCGTAATTTGTTATGGCTTAGTGAGAATAACAAGATTAGAACTATTATTGTAGATGATGTTATTAGGTATGATAGGAATGTTATTCATGATCATTTGTTATGTACAAAGTGTGGAAATATTATTGATATACCGAGGAAGTCTTCACTTGATAATTATATTGATGGTAATTTAGTAATTGATTATGATATTAAGTACAAGGGTATTTGTAAAAAATGTTTGGAAAGGAAGGATTAATTATGGAATTAAAAGGTAGTAAAACAGAGGCTAATTTAATGACAGCTTTTGCTGGAGAATCACAGGCTAGAAATAAGTATACTTATTTTGCTTCTAAAGCTAGAAAGGATGGTTATGAGCAAATAGCAGAAATATTTGAAGAGACCGCTAACAACGAGAAGGAACACGCTAAAATGTGGTTTAAGGAATTAAATGGTGGTACTATTCCTAGTACTATTGACAATTTACTTGCTGCTGCTGAAGGTGA
>CAKPAL010000049.1 GCA_934132925.1 uncultured Bacilli bacterium | reverse complement strand
ATATTATACCTATTTTTGCCTTATATTATAAGGCATTACAAAGTTTTATTTATATAAACACTTGTAAATTATTTTTTCTTTTTTTCTTATTTTATAAATATCATTGTATCTTAAAAATGCAATTTTTTCTATTTTTTTATTTCTATAAAAAAAGTTAACTGTTCGTGTATTTTCTCTCTAATTCCCTATAAAATAAGGAATTAAAATATCAACTCTTTCGGCCGGTTTTCGGCCGGTCGTATTTTTTTCTTCTTTTTGCAATAAAAAAATCTAACCACATTAGTTAGATTACAAATACAAATTTGGTACCAGCCAAGGGACTTGAACCCTCACACTATCGCTAGTAGTAGATTTTGAGTCTACCGCGTCTACCATTCCGCCAGGCTGGCATTACTACTAAATTATATAATAATTTTAGTAGTTTGTAAATACTTTTTGCTTCTTTTCTTAATTACTTATGAATAAACATTGCATCTCCAAATGAGAAGAAACGATATTTATTTTCTACAGCATGTTTATAAGCATTTAATATAATATCTTTACTAGCAAAAGCTGATACTAGCATTACTAAAGTAGATTTTGGTAAATGAAAATTAGTAATAAGTCCATCAATAGCCTTAAACTCATAACCAGGATATATAAAGATATCAGTCCAACCATTACATTCTTTAAAAGTATTATATTTAGTCATAATAGTTTCTAATGTTCTAGTAGTAGTAGTACCTACTGCAACTATATTTCTTCCTTCTTTTTTAGCTGTATTTAAGATATCAGATACTTCTTTAGTCATACTATAAAACTCACTATGCATCTTATGCTTAGTAACATCAGAGACTGCTACTGGTCTAAAAGTCCCTAATCCTACATGTAATGTTATATAACAAATAGTAATACCTTTATCTTCAATCTCTTTCAATAATTCTTTAGTAAAATGTAATCCTGCAGTAGGAGCAGCACTACTACCAATATTTTTTGCATATACAGTTTGATATCTATCTTTATCATCTAATTTAACTTTAATATATGGGGGAAGTGGCATACTACCTAATTTATCTAATATTTCATAGAAAATACCATCATATATAAAATTAAATTCTCTTATACCATCTTCACCTAATGCTACACATTCACATTTTAATTCTCCATTACCAAAAGTAATAATAGTACCTATCTTTACTCTTTTAGCAGGCTTTACTAAACATTCCCATCTATCTCCATTAATATTCTTTAATAATAATACTTCAATTACTGCACCTGTATCTGATTTTAATCCTATTATCCTCGCAGGCATTACTTTAGTATCATTAAGTACTAATACATCCCCTTTATTTAAATAATTTACTATATCATAAAATCTATCATCTATCATATTACCATTATTCTTATCTAACACTAATAATCTAGAACTTTCCCTATGTTCTAATGGTACTTGTGCTATTAATTCTTCAGGTAAATAATAATCAAAATCATCTGTCTTCATAATATTCCTTCTTTCTAAAATATTATATAATAAATATATATTTATATCAAGTTATTTTATATCTTTACATAGTAAAAGAAGGTACTTTTATACCCTCTCTAACTATATCTATACACTTAATTGATATCTATATTATTTATATACTTGTGTCCGCATACATGCGGATTACTATCTGTCGTAGTTGTTTATTCCTACCTTTCTTTTATTATTGTTATATATGTTTTTTTGACAAGTTTCTCCTGCCATACTTGTCATATCAGCCATCTGTTACACAGATAACTGATATGGCGAACTACTTGTACCTGATCCTGACCCTATATCTAGTTCAGATGTCAGAGAAAGGACTGGTGCCACCCCGTACGCATCACAGGCACTGCCGGTGGAGTAGTCGACATAGCCGCCAGAGCGCACATTCCACGCAAGGTACGCAGTGCCGGAATACGGGGTCAATAACCATTCCCAACCAGCACCATTATTTGTAACGATATTATACATCCAGTTATTCGATGTACATGTACTATTATCATAATCAACTAAAGTTCGTCGACACAAACTTAAGTCTGCTGCATAGCCATAATCACTTGGATAGGCAACGGCTACTTTTCCTGTCCATGTTAATGTCCTTGTTGGTGTTACTCCTGTTATTACTGTTCCACTTACTCTTTCTTTATCATACATTGCATTTACATATATTTTTGATGTGTTATGTCCTCTTGTATAATATGTTGTCTCTGCGATCATATTTCTTGTTGCATCATTTTTTAAGCCTGTACTTGTAAAGTCACATGATGTTGTGCCATTATTATAACCACTATAACATGTTCCACGCTTAGCATTCCAATATAAACTTCCTCCGACACTTTCGCTATCATAGCCACTATTTAATAATTTCATTAAGTCGGCCTGTGACCAATCATTTACTCCGGACCCAGAATTTGTACTACTATCTGAAGTGTCCCATGAATATTCTCCTATTTGACTACCTCTCATTATCTTGACATTACCATCAAATACTCCTATTATTCTCCATGTCTCACATGTACTTGAGGATTGATTGTTATAATCAGAACAATTGAAGTATATATAGTTATTTGGTGAGGCTCCATAATATCTGATGTTACCATCTACATCTTCCATTAAGTTATTTGTAGTATCATATCTATATTTTACATTATTATTTTCTACTAGTTTATTAGGAGTAAACTTATTAGTTATAGTCATAGAAGCAGAATTAGTACTTAATGCTGTTCTAGTAAGTGCCTTTTTAGTTTTAGTACTTGCTTCTAATTTTATTTGAGCATTAAATATTTTACCTAGTAATTTATCTTGATTTTTAGTTATATCACAAGTAGATAAATCACCAGTACATGCTTCACTAATCCACATTAAATAAACATAAGTATCTGTATTAGTAGTTAAGTCTTGTTGAATATTAGTAAGTACTAATCTATTATTTTCTATTGTATCGAATGATGGAGAAAAGTTTCCTTCAGATAATAATGTTCCATTTTTATATAATCTCCATTTCACATATTCACTCTTTAGAGCATTACTCATATCGATATCTCTTAATGCTATATCATAAATAGTATTATCTGGATTACTACTACTACCTGTTACCATAAACTTAACTTTTAATACCCTTTCATCAGTTACATCTATTCCTGTTACTAAAGTATCAGCAATGGGTAGCATCTTATTAGTACTAGTTACGGTACTAGTATTAGTACTATCATAAGTTATACTAGCAGTTATATTACCAGCAGTAGTATTTATTCCTATTGGATTAAAGGTAGCTATTTTTAAAGCATAAGTAATACCAAATACACCTAATGCTATTACTATTAACATAGCTATTAAAAACTTTATATTATTTTTTATAAAACTCATTATTATCCTCTCCTATTTACATATATAATTATACTATAGATAGAATATTTTATCAATAATATTTTTCTATCTATTTACAAAAAAATAAAAATATAGTAATATTAATATAGACAAAAGAATGAAAGAAGGAATTATTAAATGAAAAAAATTAAAATATTATTAATTGTACTTGGAGTATTTCTATTATCAGGATGTAGTATAACTAAAGATAGTATGGAAGATATTGAAATATATACTACTATTTATCCTATTAGATATTTAATTAATAGTTTATATGGTACTAATAGTACTATAAATAGTATCTATCCATCAGGAGTTAATCCTAATGATTTTAAAATATCCGATAAAAAAATAGAAGAATATTCTAA
The DNA here is from genome assembly GCA_934132925.1 of uncultured Bacilli bacterium. Taxonomy (GTDB): domain Bacteria; phylum Bacillota_I; class Bacilli_A; order RF39; family UBA660; genus CAG-302. The sequence continues at coordinate 1,444 of CAKPAL010000049.1, read as the reverse complement.
AACAGATTTATTTGTTTTTAATAGTTTAGATAAAGAAAGAGATACAGCAGTTAAAATGCTAAATAAAAATAAAAAATTAAAGATAATAGATGTTTCTATGGGTATGACATATGATAATGATATAGCGGAATTATGGCTTAATCCTTATAATTATTTAATGATGGCAGAGAATACTAAAAATGGTTTACTTGAATATATTGATAATCCTTATTTAATATCTAATACTGATGGTACTGGTATTGAAAATAAATACGAAGAATTAAAATATGATTTATCAAGATTAGATGCTGATATTAAAGAAAAAGTTAGTTTAGCAAAATATAATACCGTAGTAGTAGATACTAATTTATTTAAATATTTAGAAAAATATAATTTAAAAGTTATATCATTAGAGGAAACTGAAGAATTAAATGAAAATACTATTGATGAAGTTAGAAAGTTAATTAATAATGGTAGCATTAAGTATATTTATTCTGCTAGTGATAGTACTAATGAAACTTGTCAAAAGTTAATTGATAATTATGGTGTAGAATTAATTACTATTAATACAATGGAAACAATAGATGGTGGTATTACTAACTCAAATGAAAACTATATTACAATTATGAATAATAACTTAGAATTGTTAAATAAAGAATTATATAAATAATTTTTAAAAAAGTACTAGACAAAATAAAAAAAATGTAATATAATTATATTACATTTGACGGCGAGATAGCTCAGTTGGCTAGAGCATTCGGTTCATACCTAATTAGCCACTGACTTAATTTATAAATTTAAAAATCAATTTTTACTAGATTTTATAAGGGTTTGCAAAGTTGCAAATTCTTTTTTTAAAATTTTTTCAGGGAAATTTTAGGGAATTTTTTATTAAATTCTCTTTTTTTATTTATGTTTATTTATACTTATTTAATTTTAATTATATTTTTTAGACAAAATAAAAATAGTCCTGTACTAGCGACTATTTAACAATTTAACAATAAATCAATCTTCCTAATAAATTAGCAATATAATGTGTGCTTTTATAAAATACAACTAGCATAGCAATACACAATACAATAGTTAGTTCTGCTCTAAAGCCTATACTTGCGACACTTATACATAGATCATAAGGTATTTCCATCTTATCACAAATATTTGTTGCTATCTCAAATGAGTTGCATAGTAATAGTCCTGTAAGGATAGACCATAGTGTTAATTCAATATTATTTCTCATTTTTTTCATTTTCTCCTTTTTTACTATTCAATAAATATTTTTGGTAATTAGGAACTTCTTGTTTTGATTTGTAAAAACTGCATTGACTACAATTTTTTACTGATAGTGCATTACAATAATTTTTACTAACATAAGCAAAACAAGAAGTTCCTAATTACCAAAAGAAAATTGATAATAAAAAAAATAATAAATTTGTAATAAATTTTGTGGAGTTATCTACTGTATTAT
>CAKPAL010000048.1 GCA_934132925.1 uncultured Bacilli bacterium | reverse complement strand
ATACATCAAGACATAATAAAAACCTATAAAGAGGATTGGCTTTTTTATTTTGTCCTCTTTATAGGTTACATTTTAATCGTATTTTAATCTTATTCTTCATAGCATAATTAGATATAGCCATAAAATTATCATCATAAGGATATTTATTTTGTCCAAATAAAAGCCACATCTCAGACCAAGTTCTTCCATTTTTTAATAGTTCTTGCACCATAGAATTATTAAAAGTAGCATTATCTTCTTGGTTTAATAAATCAACACACCCTTCTTCATCATATAATTTACACTGTAAATCACACTCAAGTTTATCACATTGGTAAGCAAACATTGCTTCTTTAGTTTTATGTTCATCAAACTCTAAAAATAATTCTTCAATAATATTACCATCTAATAAACCACCTAATATGCTATGTACTGCTTTATGTTCAATAATCTCTTTTTCTTCTTTAGATATTTGAAATTGAGTCAAATCACCAATCACAGTTTCACCCAATTCATGAATAGCAAGCATAAATATAACTTTCATAATATCAACATCATACTGATATTCCGACTTAATAGCAATAGCCAGCATTTGAACACCAAAAATATGTTCAGCAACACTTTCTATTCTCTCTCTATTTACTTTCCAATCTTTCCATCCTGTTCTAATAACATCTTTAAGTTTATTACATAAAACATAATAATTAATAACTCTTTCTTCTTTCATAATTTCTTCCTCCAATATTTTTATCTTTTACTAACATCTTACCAGAAATACCAATCATATCCTCGTAATCAAGTTCTTCTTCAATAACATTATAACTTATTAAGTTCTCGAAAACAAGTTCAATTTCAATTTCTTACTATTTCATTTAATTTTTCATATAATTCTTCTTTTAATATTTTACTTGATAAATCATAGACATTACCAACATTCATAACATGTCCAACTTTCTCATCATCTTCAGCTTTATCCTTAATTACATTCCAATAAATATTTGGATATTTACTTTTTGTTTCATCACTAATTTCCGATAAATATTCTCCGACTTTTATAATCTGATTTATAATTCTGTTAAATTCATTAGTATCATTATAAAAGAAATTTTCATCTTTATCTTTAGTTATTAAATCAAGCTCTTTTATACAATTAATTATATTTTTTACTATTAATTCATCTTTATTCATATCCATTCTCCTAATCTAAATTTTAACCTCTTACCAGAAATGCCAATCATATCCTCGTAATCAAGTTCTTTTTCAATAACATTATAACCTATTAAGTTCTCAAAAACAAGTTCAAAAGTAGGAATAGCATATTCCTTAACATCAACTAAATATCTAAAATTAATATAATCCAAATAAAAACCTATACCAGAATATTTAATTAACATCTCTTCTGGAATATCATATTCACATATAAACCTACCCTTACTAACACTAGAATGTAAAATATCCTCATACCTATCATAAAAATGTAAATACTTAACACCATCATCGTACTTAAAAGTATTAAGTTTTAAATTAACATCATAATAATTACCAACACCACAAAATCCCTTATCACTTACTATCCTAGAAATCTCTCTTTTAGAACAAACTCTATAAACAATCATAAATCGCATTCCTTAGATACCCACTATTATAACAAAGACTATTCAAAATTACCATATAGTTTACATCAATTTTACATCCCTCATCTCATAATCCAATATCAATAACTAATATATAATAAGTATGGATGATACCTATTTAGAGACAATATGCTAAATATTGGCTCTAAATAGCACTAACAAGACTAATAAAGTTAGGCTTGTAGTGAATAAAAAAATACCAACCACAAAGATCAGTATTTCCCTATTTATAAATTATAACGTTTAAGAATAACATTAACCATAGAAAAAGAAATATTACCAGTATCATTACCAATAACTTCAGTTCTTATTTCAAGATTACCACCAGCATAAACATCAACAAAATTAACTTCTGAAAAATCCATGTCACTAGTAGTACCCTTATCAAGAACAAACTCCATATCACTAATTTTTTCATTAGTAGTAGTATTATATAAATAGAACTTACCACCAGTATCATTAGTAACACCTGATATTCTCCCACATAAAGTAACCTCAAATACACTAGTTTTCGATACCTTTATTTGATTACCAGAAATAGAAATAATATCAGAGTTCCCTGGAATAATTCTAGTAGTAGTAACAGTCATTGTACCAGCATTAGTAGTATCTTTAAAACTAGAAAAACAAACAGCATTATAAGAAGTAGGCCCAAGTGTACCTTGAGGTCCCTGCGGTCCCGTCGGACCAATTTTTCCCTCTACACCAGGAGGACCTGCAATACCCTGTTTTCCTTGAGGACCAATAGGACCAGCTTCTCCCATTTCTCCCTGAGGACCAATATCACCTTTTTCTCCTTTATCGCCCTTTGGACCAGACTCTCCCTTATCACCTTTTTGCCCCATCGGAATAACAAAATCCAAAGTATGAACTTCACCATCAAAATTATCAATAATAGTAGCCTCACTACCACTACTTACTTTTCCAACACTAATCTTCTCACTCTTCCCAGGAGGCCCCTCTATATTACCAACATTATCCCAAATAGATTTTTCACTATTCCAAACATATAAATTACCACCAACTAAGTAGCAGTCGCCCCTATTACCAGAAGGATGATTATTAATTAACTCCTCATAACTATCATAATCACCTAGTATACTAATACCATCGCCCTTATCCCCTTTTGGACCTCTAGGACCAACCATTGGATAAATACCAGCTCTCCTAAGTCTTTCCCTAATTCTTTGACCTTCTAATATATCCTTAATATTATCATTCATTATTACCACCTCACATCTAAAACATTATATGTAAAAGTAACATAAACAAATAATTAATAATACCAAGATTACATATCCTTCGTAATCTCATCCCACTCTAATGTTTTCTTCTCAATATCCTTACTTACAATATCAATCTCTAACTTAATCAAATTAGCCTTATTGATATCCATATAAACATCTTCCTTCAAAAGCCCATTATTAAGATTACTAAGTCTCTCCTCTAATTCAAAAATATCCCTTTCTATTTTTTTAATTTCTTTATTTCTATCAAAAATATCTACCTTTTTATCAGTACTTTTCTTCTTTTCTATCTTAACCTTATTATCATTACTTATATTATTAAACCTAGTCTTCTCCAAATACTCACTATAACCATAATTATATAAAGTACTTCTGCCATCTTCCATAACAAGAAGTCTATTGCAAACATTCTTAATAAGATATCTATCATGACTAACCATAATAATAGTACCCTTATAACTAGTAAGCATTTTCTCAATAGTATCTTTACCAATAATATCCAAGTGATTCGTAGGTTCATCTAAGATAAGAACATTAGGTTTTTTATTCAAAATCTTACACAAACTAACTCTAACCTTTTCACCACCAGATAAATCCTTAATTTTTTTAAAGACATCTTCCCCACTAAATTCAAAAGCTCCAAGAAGAGTTCTAATCTCATTAGGTGTAAGTCTAGGAAATTCTTTATCAATCTCATCATAAATAGAATTATCATAATTAAGATTATCTAATGCTTGTGAAAAGTAACCAATATTAACCCTATCTCCAAAAACAAACTTACCACCAAGTGAAGGTACTTCCCCCATAATAGTCTTAAGAAGTGTACTCTTACCAATACCATTCTCTCCAATAATACCAAGTCTGTCTCCTCTTTCCACCTCAAAAGATAACTTACATAACTCTCTATCATAACCAATAGAAAGATTCTTAACCTTAAGAACATCTCTATAACTATTCATCTCCGGACTAAAATTAATCTTAAAAGACTTTGTATTAGCCTTATCAGGTTTATCTATTAATACCATTCTCTCAATTTGCTTTAATTTTGACATAGCCATACCAGCTTTAGTAGGTTTATACCTAAATCTATCTGCGATATCCTGTAGTCTCTTAATCTCTTGTTGTTGTCTTTCATAATCTTTAAGATTTCTTATATAATCCTCTTCCTTCTTCTTAACAAAATAAGAATAATTACCACTATATCTAGTTAAACTACCATACTCAATATCATATATAACATTACAAACATTATCCAAAAACATTCTATCATGACTAACCAAAATAATAGAGCCCTTATATCCCTTTAAGTAATCCTCAAGCCATTCTATAGCCTTAATATCCAAGTGATTGGTAGGTTCATCCAAAATAAGTAAATCAGGTTTCGATAACAGAAGCCTAATCAAAGATAACTTTGTAATTTGACCACCAGAAAACTCATTCAAATACTTATCTTTATCCTTATCACTAAAATCAAACTTACTTAAAATAACTTCTATCTCTTTCTTATATTTATAACCACCCATATATTCATATCTAGATAAAAGATCATTATATTTACTTACTATTTTTTCATCATAATGAGTACTCATTTCATCCTCTAAAGTATTAAGTTTCTTTTCAATATCAAGAATATCTTTAAAAGAACTCCTAATATAATCTATCATCTTCATATCAAGACTATAACCATCATTCTGTTTAACATAACCAATATTAAAGTCTCCCGAAGAAATAATATCTACTTCTTCATAACCACTATTAATTTCATACTCTGAAGCAATAGCCTTAAGTAAAGTCGTTTTTCCACAGCCATTTCTACCTACAATACCAATTTTCTCATTATCTTTAACACAAAAATTAATATCTTCAAGTACTGTATTATTACCAAGTGTAACACTACCATGACTAATTTTATAATACATAATAATCACCTGCACTACTAATATTTTAACACATAAATAAAAAGAACTAAATACTTTTTTAGTATCAGTTCACACTTCGTTGCTCACTGCTAGTTAAAGTCATTAAGTCTTTAACTAGATTTTCAAGGCCTTATAAATAAGTCTTCAAAAATATTATTTTCTTTTTCTCTTTAAAGATTTACACTTAATATTATCCTTATCGTTATTAGCAGCATATATCTTTCTAACTCTTCTAATTTCTTCATATACAAAATTAGCAGGAATAACATCTAAACCATATTTAGAAGAAATAATATTACAAAAATAACTATCATAAAGAATACCTTCTGATATATTAGTATATTCTTCTTCCCTATCTTTATCGTCTAATATATATGCAGCCTTACAAACAGCATCATCACATATATTTATATTATTTTTAGATATTCTTATATTACTAAGACCTATAAGAATATCTTTTCTCATATCCTCCATATCAAAAGGTCTTCCTGTAACCCAGTCAAGATATTCATTACCTTTTACCTTATCTATATAAAGCATAAATGGCTCATTTAAAGAACTCTTAACAAACACTTCAGTATTATCTTCATTAATTATTTTTCTCCAAAAAGTAA
>CAKPAL010000047.1 GCA_934132925.1 uncultured Bacilli bacterium | reverse complement strand
AACTATTTCTTTTTTTTATGAAAAAAATATTGATTTTATTTATGTTTTTTGATATGATTATTATGATAGAAGAGAGGAGGAAAATAATTATTATGGAAAGAGAAGATAAGAGAGGCGTATTTTTTGGAGTTATTGGGGTACTTACTTTAATAGTAGCTATTATAGGTGCATCATTTGCATACTTTTCAATTAATGCTAAAAGTAGTGATGATGCTGTTACTGTTAATGCTGCTTCAGTTAAAATAGTTTTTAATGAAGGTGATAAAATTGCTATGAATGATTTAATACCTTCAGAAAAATCTATTGCTATGACTACTTTAACGAGAGCACTTGAGGGTAAAACTTATAAAGGTGGACAAGATGGTAATGAAGATATTCCTTATGTAGCATGTAAAGATAATAATAATTATACTACTTGTGGTTATTATGATTTTACTTTAACTAATCATGGTCAAAATGCTGTACAATTAGTTGCTTATATTGTTCCAACAGCATTAAAAGAAGAAACTGTAACTGAAGAAGGAAAAGTACCTGCTGAAATTGGATTTACTAACTTAAAATTTGTTCTATTTGATAGATCAAGTGAGACTGGTAATGGTAATGGAACTCAAGTGTATGAAGGTACTGTAAACTATAATGAAGCTGGTTTCGGTTTACTTGGCGATGATATTAATACTACACTTAGTATTGATGGCGAAGGTGCAGTTAAAAAATATCGTTTATTTATATGGTTAAATGAAGCAGAAGATGCAAATAACGCTGAACAAGGCGCTACTTTTAAGGGTACTATTCATGTTGATTTACCGGGTGCTAAAAATATTACTGGTGAAGCTTAATAATTATTTTAAAAAGCAATATTTCTATTGCTTTTTTTTTATTTTTTTGTTATCATTATACTAGGTGATGATATGCAAAGTGAAGGTAAAAATAAAAATGATATTTTTTATTTAATTGTATTAGTTCTTACTTTAATTACTATGGCAGTGGGTATTACTTTTACTTATTTATCGTTGATGAATAAAGATAAAGAAGATAGTACTAAGATTAAAACTGGTACTTTATCAATTAGTTATATTGATGGTGATTCTATTAGTGGTATTGGTTTAATTCCGAGAGATGAACCAACATTTAATACTGACTTTGCTGTATATAAGAAAAGATTTTCTGTTAGAAGTAATGGTACTTTAGATCAAAGTCTTGATATTTATTTGAATGTTACTAAGAATGATTTTAAGGAAGGTAATTTAAAATACTCTCTTTATAATTCAGAAAATAGAAAAATTAGTACTGGTAGTATTCCTAGTAGTGGTGATGTATTAATTGCAAAGGATGATTATTTAAAGAATAATTTTACTAATAATTACACTATTCTTATTTGGCTTCAGAATACTAAAGAAATTCAAGAATATTATGAGAATAGTACTTTTGTTGGTGGTTTTGATATAACTGCTAATCAGATTAAATATAAATAACTGCTTTGGCAGTTTTTTCTTTACTATTAAGTATTTTTAGTATATAATTTTATTAGGTGATATGATATGTTGGGAAAAGTTATTAGACTTAATGATTTTAAGTTTACTTTTGGACAAGAGACTGTTTATTTAAATGTTTTTGCGGTTTTTAAGAATAAGAAGAGTGGGAATAAGTATATTATTTATAGTTATGATAATAAGAAATTATATAGTGGTTCAGCCTTTATTAAAAATAATGAAATTGTGGTTATGATATCTAAGAGTGAAGAAGATAATGTAATTAAAGACTTTACTAATAAATTAGTTAACGGAGAAGAAGATGATAATTATGAGATTATTTCTTTAGATAAGGTTACTTCTATTCAAATTATTGATGAAAAACTTTGTAATTTTGATGTTGACATTGATAAATTATATGATATTACTATTCCAAAGCCAGAAGTGAAGAAAGAGGAGATGCCTCCTAAAAAGAGTGGAAGTATTGCTACTTTGTTTTTTGTTATTTTTATTTTGGTAGTAGCGGCTTTTCTTTTCTTTAATCCAGAAATATTTACTGGTAAAAATGAGGAATATGTTTGTAGTAAGAGTTACAGTCATGATAAACTTCCGGCCTCAGTTAATGAGAAAATAGAACTTGTATTTAGTAGCAAAGGGGTAATTACGTCAATTGATATTAAGTCTGATTATGTATTTAGTGACGTTAGTTATTATAAAGAATTTAGGGATAAGAGTTATTTTTATCAATATTTTAAAGAGGGAGACACTTATAAGTTTGATGATAATACTTATACTTATAGATTATTTTCTAGTATTAACACAGAAGAAAATTATTTTTTACCTTCTGCTAAAGGGGAATTATTAGATTATTATCAGAAAGATGGCTATACATGTAAGGTAGTTAATGATGAAGAAAAGTAATTTTTATTTGTTATATAGTGATGATGTTTCTCTTTTAAATAATGAGGTTTTGAAATTAAAGAATAGTCTTAATATTAGTGATGAATCTATTTATTATGATATTGATAATATATCTAATATTGTAGTGGAAGCTTCTACTGTAGGTATGTTTAATCCTTATAAGTTTATTGTAATTGACTGTTCTGGTTATAAAGATATAGATATTTCTTTATTAGAGGATTATTTTAAGAGTTATAATGTTAATAGTTATTTGATATTTATTTATAAGGGAACGATTGATAGTAGAAAGAAATTATTTAAATTAATTAGTGATAATGGTATAGTTATGAAGTTAGATATTTCTAATGATTATTTAAATGATTTTGTTAATGACTATTTAAAGAAGAATAATTATAGAATGGAAGGTACTACAATTAGTTATTTTTTAAGTAGATGTGGTAATAATATTGATAATATTAAAAATGAACTTGATAAACTTATGTTATATAAAATTGATGATAAGATTATTAGTAATGATGATATTTCTTTACTTATACAAGAGAGTAGTGATGATTCGGTTTTTGAATTAGTTAGTGCATTTCTTAAGAATGATGGTAAGAAGGCTATGAAACTTTATTATAACTTTATTGATGAGGGTATGGATATTAGTCAAATAGTGGCTATTATTGCTAGTCAAATTAGGTTATTATTTCAAGTTAAGAGACTTTATAATGAGGGTAAATCTAATGATGAGATTGCTAAAATATTAGAGTTTAGAAGTGTATATAGGGTTAAGCATTTACTTAATGATGCTTATTTATATAGTGAGAATGATCTTGTTAAGTATTTATCTAATTTAGCGGATATTGATAAAGCTATTAAAACTGGTACAATGGATGGGAAGGTTTTACTTGAGTTATTTATAGCAAAAAAAGATATGTAGTTTTTACATACCTTTTTTTATATTTTTTAGAATGGTTTCTTTTTCAGTGGTACTACTATTAAGCCACTGAAGTTCAAATAGTACGCCAAGACCTATTAGGGGATCATCTTCGTGGGAAGATATTGATTCTTCAATGGATTTTTTTATTTCTTCTTCGCTATCATCTTTAAAGTTAGCTATTATGTATTTTCTTACATCTATGTTATTCATGTTATCACCTGTTATTATGATGGTTAGTTATTTTTATTTTATACATTGAAAAATGATGTTTTGTGTGTTATTCTAATTATGGTGATGTTTATGGCGATTTATATTCATATTCCTTTTTGTAATAGTATTTGTTCTTATTGTGACTTTTGTAAGATTTTTTATAATAAGAAATATATTGATGCTTATCTTGATAGTTTAAATAATGAGATTAGTGTAAGATATAAGGGAGAAGTTGTTACTTCTATTTATATTGGTGGTGGTACTCCTAGTAGTTTAGATGATGATGAATTAGTTAAATTATTTGAAATTATTAAGATATTTAATAAAAATAAAGATGTAGAGTTTACTATGGAATGTAATATTGAATCTATTACAGAGAGTAAACTCATGATTATGAAAAGATATGGTGTTAATAGAATTAGTATTGGAATTGAATCTTTTGATGATGATGTTATTAAGTTACTTGGTAGAAAACATAATAAAAAGATGGTTTTTGATAGGATTGAATTAGTTAAGAAGTATTTTGATAATATTAATGTTGATTTGATATATGCTGCTTATAGTGATATGAATATTTTAAGAAGAGATATTCAGTGTGTTTTAGAGTTAGATGTTAAGCATGTTTCTACTTATAGTTTGATACTTGAAGATCATACATTACTTAAGGTAAAGGAAATGGTACAAATTGATGAAGATACTGATTATGAAATGTATAAGTATATTGAAGATACACTAGTTAAAAATGGTTATATTCATTATGAGATTAGTAATTATGCTAAAGATGGCTTTATGTCAAGACATAATTTAGCGTATTGGAATAATATGGAATATTATGGTTTTGGGTTATCTAGTACTAGTTATATTGATAATGTTAGAAGATGCAATACGAAAAATATTAATAGTTATTTGAAGGGCAACTTTATTGGGAGTAGTGAATATGAGGATATTGATGTTAGAATGGAAAATGAGGTTATGCTTGGTTTAAGGAAGTTTGATGGTATATGTTTGACTTCTTTTGAAAAGAAGTTTGGTAAAAGACTTCAGGATGTTTTTAATATAGATGATTTAGTTAGAGATGGATATTTAATTATTGATAATGATTTTATGAGAATTAATAATGAATATATGTATATTTCAAATGAAATTATTGTTAGAATGTTTAAATAATGATATAATTATGGTAGTGGAGGTATTATGAATAAAAATAAAAGTGTACTAGATATGTTATATGAAATGAGAAATGAAACTAGTAATAAAATTAATGATTATAAAAATAGGATTAATAATCTAGAGGGTACTTTGAAGGAAATTGATGCTGCAATAGAAAGAAATAAGTGTAAAGTTAGAAAGAAGGAAAAATAATGGAAGGTTTTATTAAGTTTATTACTAGTCCAAAGGTATATTTACCTGTTATATATATTGTTATTGGTTTTGTTCTTAATCTTATTGTTAGTAATATGGTTAATAAGATTATGTCGAGACATAAGAGTACTAGTGGAAAGGATAAGAGAAAAGATACAATTATTAATTTATTTAAAAATATATTTAAATATTTGATTCTTATATTGATAGTACTTGAAATTCTTAAATTATATGGTGTTGATACTTCTAGTATTATTGCTTCTCTTGGTATATTTGCTGCTGTTATTGGTCTTGCCTTTCAAGATATTCTTAAGGATTTATTAGCAGGAATATCTATTATATTTGATAATAAGTTTGCTGTTGGTGATTATGTTATGATTAATGGTTTTACTGGTACTGTTATTGAGTTTGGACTTAGGACTACAAAGATTAGAAGTGCTTCAGGAGAGGTTAAATCAATATCTAACTCTTCTTTTAGTGAGGTAGTAAATTATAATTTATCTAATACTGATTTATTTATTAAACTTAATGTTGCTTATGATACTAAACTTGATAAATTAGA
>CAKPAL010000046.1 GCA_934132925.1 uncultured Bacilli bacterium | reverse complement strand
GATGAAGACAAAGCAGTTACTCCTGGTAGAGGTAATTTATCATTTACTTCGATTAACTTACCTAGACTTGGTATTAAACATGGTATTGTAAGAAATGATGAGACTGATATGAAAGGCTTCTACGAAGAACTAGGAGAATTAATGGATTTAGTAAAGGATCAATTACTTGAAAGATTTGAAATTCAATGTAATAAGAGATTATATAACTTTCCATTTCTATTAGGACAAGGAATATGGATAGATTCTGATAAGTTAAAACCTAATGATAGATTAAGAAAAATATTAAAACATGGTACATTATCTATTGGTTTTATAGGACTTGCTGAATGTCTTAAAGCTTTGATTGGTAAACATCATGGTGAAAGTGAAGAAGCTCAAAAGTTAGGTCTTGAAATTATTGAGTTTATGAGAAATAAATGTGATGAGTATGCTAAAGAATATAAGTTAAACTTTACATTACTTGCTACTCCTGCTGAAGGTTTATCTGGTAGATTTATTAATATTGATAAAGCAGTATATGGTAAGATTAAAGGTGTTACTGATAGAGAATATTATACTAATTCATTCCATGTACCAGTATATTATAATATATCAATAGTAAATAAAATTAAGAAGGAAGGTCCATATCATAAATATACTAATGCTGGTCATATAAGTTATATTGAGTTAGATGGTGATACTACTAATAACTTAGAAGCATTTGAAAAAATTATTAGATTAATGTATGAAAATGATATGGGATATGCCGCTATTAACCATCCAGTAGATAGGGATCCAGTATGTGGTTATGTTGGTGTTATTGGTGATACTTGCCCTGGATGTGGTAGAAAGGCTTATGAAGGTGTTCCAATAGAGAGAGTAAATGACTATAAAAATAGTTGTAATTGTTAAATAAATAAAGAAAGAGGTAATTAAAATGAAAGAAGAAGTAAAAGAAAAATTAGTAGGAGAGGGTGTTGGTTTTGAAAGAATAAGAAGAATTACTGGATATCTAGTAGGTACTGTCGATAGATTTAACAATGGTAAAAGAGCTGAAGAAAGAGATAGAGTAAAACACGGTACAGAAGGATTAATGAGTAATAAATAATGAAAATTAGACTTGCAAGTCCTGTTCTTATGCCAGATAGCATCGTTGATGGTGAAGGAATAAGAGCAGTCTTATGGACTCAAGGCTGTCTTCATAAATGCCCTGGGTGCCATAATCCACAAACACATTCATTTGATGATGGCTTTCTAGTAGATATAGATGAAGTTAAAGAACAAATTGATGAGTTAGAAGGTCAAGATGGTATCACCTTTTCTGGAGGTGACCCCTTCTATCAAGTGGATGAATGTATTGAAATAGCTAAATATATCAAAAGTAAAAAAATGAATATTTGGTGTTATACCGGCTTTACTTATGAAGCACTATTAAAACTAGGAGAGAAAAATCATAATATTATTGAATTTTTAAAATTAATTGATGTATTAATAGATGGTCCTTTTGTATTGGAAAAGAAAAGTTTAGATTGTCCTTTCAGGGGTTCAACTAATCAAAGAATTATTGATACTAAATCAAGCTTAAAAAATAAAAAGGTTGTCCTAGTAGATAAATATTATAATGAAAAGAAAAAGAAGAGTAGTAGAGATAGAATATATATCTAGGCTCTTTTTTCTTTAATTAATTAAATAATATGTAAAATAATTCAAAATACATTTTCAAAAGAATAAAAATATGCTATTATTAATATAGGAAAGTGATAGATATGAAAAAAACATTGTCAAAATTAGATAAACCATTACTAATAATAACCTTTATTTTTTTTGTATTTGGTTTAATAATGATATTAAGTGCTTCATCAATGGAATCATATATGAGGTACAACTATAGTCCATATCATTATTTTATAAGACAAGCCTTATTTTTAGTAATAGGTATGATAGCCTTCTTCTTTTGTATAATCTTTCCTACCAAAAATTATAAAAAATTAAAATTAGATATAATAATTATATCAATAATTATGTTATCTTTAATTGGACTTCCTTTTATTGGACATGCCGCTAAAAATGCTGTCAGTTGGTATAAGATAGGGCCAGTTACTATTCAGCCATCAGAGTTTGCTAAAGTAGGTATTATTTTATATCTTAGCATTTATTATGAAAGAAACAAAGATAAACTAGATAACCAATGGAATATCATAAAGCCTATAATAGTGGCTCTTATTATTGTAGGTCTTGTTATGATTCAACCAGATATGGGAACCGCTGTTATAATTGGTTTAATTACTATTATTATGTTTTATGGAGTACCTATTGATAAGAAAAATAGAAGTATTTTTAATAAGATATTTATTGGTGGTATCTTATTGGTAGTATTAGTTCTTATTACAACAGGTGCAAGTTTTTTAAAAGATTATCAATTAGATAGATTTAAGTTTACCTTACCATGTGAAAGATATCAAGAAAAAACTGGTTATCAGTTATGTAATAGTTTTATTGCCTTCAAGAATGGTGGTTTAAATGGTCAAGGATTAGGTTCTTCAACTCAGAAATATTTATATTTACCAGAATCATATACCGATTTTATTTTTCCTATTGTCGTTGAAGAGTGGGGATTGGTAGTAGGAATAATAATAATATGTGCTTATGCCTTTGTTTTATTTAGAATTATTCAAATTGCCAGAAGAGCAAATACTCTTCGAGGTAGTCTTCTTTGTTATGGCGTATTTACCTATTTATTAACACATATTATCGTCAATCTATTTGGTGTAATGGGACTAATGCCATTAACAGGAGTACCACTTCCATTTCTATCGTATGGAGGTAGTTATACAATATGTTTAATGATAGCAATGGGCTTAGTTCAAAGAGTGGCTATCGAAAGTAAAAAGAATAAGGTTGCTTAAAAGGCGACCTTTTTCATTAAAAATCTTGATTTCGTGTAATTTTCTAACTTTATAACCATAAAAAATAAATCTATATTTTTTAAATCACCCTATAGACTTTAAACATTAATAATGATAAAATATGAATATAAGGAGGAATTAAATGTATATAGAAGTATTAACTCAAATAAGCGCTAAAGCTGTCGATCAATATTATACTTATCATGTACCAATACAATTACAAGATAAAATAAAAATAGGTATAAGAGTAAAGATACCCTTTGGTAATATGGTACTTGAAGGCTTTGTTATGAATATTATTGATATTCCTCTTTATGATAAAGATAAAATAAAAGACATTATTGATGTAACTGATAGAAGTCCAGTACTTAATGAAGAAATGATTTTACTAGGTAAATATATGAGTAAAACACTTCTATGTTCATTAGTATCTGCCTATCAAGTAATGCTACCTAAAGCTCTAAAAGCTGAAATTAATTCAAATATTAAAATAAAATATAACAAGTACTTAAGAAGAACTAAGACTGTAGAAGAGATAGATAATTATATTAAGAATTGTAAATATGAAGGTCAAATTAATATATTATGTAAATTAAAAGAAAGTGATGTTCTAATTACTAAAATGACTAGTACTATTAATACTATAATAAAACATGAATTAGGAGAAATATATCTTGAAGAAGATAAAAGATATAATTATGAGGGGACTACTAACTATAAAAAAATAACTCTAAATGAAGAACAATTAAAGGCTAGTAATGAAGTAATAACATCTTTTGGCACATCCAATACCTTTTTATTATATGGAGTAACCGGTAGTGGTAAAACAGAAGTATATATGAATATTATTGAAGAGGCTTTAAAACAAGATAAAGAAGCTATTATGCTAGTACCAGAAATAAGTTTAACTCCGCAAGTTGTAGGTAAGTTTATCGCCAGGTTTGGTAATATCATATCAGTATTACATTCTAGATTATCCGATACCGAAAGATATGATGAATATCGTAAAATAACGAGTGGTGAAGCAAGAATAGTAATTGGTACTAGAAGTGCTGTTTTTGTACCATTTAAAAATATAGGTGTAATTATTATTGATGAAGAACACACTAGTAGTTATAAACAAGAAAATCATCCTAGATATAATGCTAAAGATATTGCTATTTTAAGAAGTAAATATCATAAATGCCCAGTAGTATTAGGAAGTGCCACACCTAGTTTAGAAACCTTTGCAAGAGCGGGCAATAAAGTATATAAATTACTAGTTCTATCCAAAAGACCAAGTACCAGTACTCTTCCCGAAGTAACTATTATTGATATGAAAGAAGAAATAAAAAAAGGTAACTTCATCTTATCAAATACCTTAAAAAACAAAATAAAAGAAAAGTTAGATAGACATGAACAGATTATCCTTTTACTTAATCGAAGAGGTTATTCCAATATAATTACTTGTAAAGAATGTGGTTATACTGAAAAATGTCCTAAATGTGATATTGCCTATACTTATCACAAAACTAGTAATAATTTAAAATGCCATTACTGTGGTACCTCAAAATTACCAAGTACAAAGTGTCCTAAGTGTGGTAGTACTAATATTAAAGATTATGGTCTAGGTACTGAGAAATTAGAAGAAGAATTACATAAAATGTTCAATGCCAGAATAGTTAGAATGGATGTTGATACTACTAGTAAAAAAGGTGAACACCAGAAAATAATAGATGCTTTTGGTGAATACCAATATGATATTCTAATAGGTACACAGATGATAGCTAAAGGACTTGATTTCCCCTTAGTCACTTTAGTAGGAGTTATTTCTATTGACTCTTCTTTAATGGCTCCTGACTTTAGAGCTAGTGAAAATACCTTTGATTTATTATCTCAAGTATCTGGCCGAGCAGGGCGTTCTACTAGTAAAGGGGAAGTTATAGTTCAAACCTATAACCCAGATCACTATAGTATTACATTATCAAAGAATCATGATTATTTAGGCTTCTATAAAGAAGAGATGCAGATAAGAAAGATGCTTAAATATCCACCATATTACTATTTAACTTTAATTAGTATTTCATCTAAAGAGTATGAACTAGGTTTTAAAGAAGCTAATAAAATAGGAAATTATTTAAGAAGTAAATTAAATACTACTACTATTATATTAGGACCATCTATGGCTAGTATTTTTAAAGTAAATAACATTTATCATTATCAAATTATTATCAAATATCAGAAAGATGACAATCTAATCAATGCTTTAAATTTTATAATTAATATGTATAAAACGAATAATAAAGTATCAGTAGAAGTAGATTTCAATCCAATTAGAACATAAATAGAGTAGTAATACTCTTTTTCTTTGCTCCTTCAGCCAATAGTCTTCCGGAGTATGATGAAGACTTAAGGCTTCATCATAAATATTTTTAGCATAAAAATAATATTAAAGGACATAATAGAGGTGGAGGATGATTTATGAAAGAAGATATCAATGCTTTAGATGAATTAAATAAAGGTGCTTTAATGGGGGCATATTCCATTAATTATATTTTAGAGAAAGTAGAAGATAAAAAATTAGTAAAAATATTAGAAGGCCAACTTAAAAGTTATAAAAAAATTAGTAATAGAATAGAAGAAATTTATCCTAAATATGACAAAGAAGGAACACCACATAAAGTTAATACAATGGAAAAAATGATGACATATTGGGAAATAGAAATGAAGACAATGAAAGAAGAAACAACATCTAAAATAGCAGAATTATTAATTAAAGGAACTAATATGGGTATAATTGAAGGGCGAAGAATATTAAATAATAAAAAAATAGATAAGAATGTTCATGAAATAGCAGAAGACTTTACTACATTAGGAGAAACTTCAGTAGAAAATCTTAAGAAATATTTATAAAAGGACTATGATAGTTCTTTTATTTTTCATTATAATATGATATAATCATTTTATAAGAAAGTAGGGATTAACATGGATAGTAGACTATTAGAGTTATTAGATAAGTATATTGAA
>CAKPAL010000045.1 GCA_934132925.1 uncultured Bacilli bacterium | reverse complement strand
ATAATAGCAATAAAGATAATGACAATAATTGAAAAACAAAAATATGATCTAGCAAAATTTTTAAGGTTAATATTCTTAGTACCACCAAACGAAAATACTAGTAGTAGAATAAAACCTATAAAAGGAATAGAAAATAATAATTCATATCCAAAGTATCCCCACATAGAGATAGGTTTGTATTCATAAGGCACATTTTTATTATCCATAACATCTTCCTCCTTATATAAAAAGAATATCATACAAAACTAAAATTATCAATAAGAATTAGATGTTCTTTTTAATTTTTTACAAATAAGATTATCATTAATTTTTGGTAAGCTATAATTAAAGAAAGATAAAGTTTCCTTACACATATTAATATCAATAGAATTAATATACTCTATAGAAATAAGACTTATAACCTTATCATAATAAAAAGAAATACTAACTCTATCACTATTAAAACTTTTCTTTTCATAAAGAGATTTAATCTCATTTAAAATACTAATCTTCTTATCAATATTTATATCATTAGATAGTGCCATTTGTTTATCATTAATATCATTATATAGTTCCATTTGTTTATCATTAATATCATTATCATAACCACTAAATTCTAGTTTAATACTTTCACCAGATAATAATTCTTTAATTCCAGATATTCTACCATCAATAATATTTTGAATAATATAGAATAACTTAGGTTTTTTATATTCAGTATAACAAATTTCATATATATCAATATCCCCATAAAAATCTTCACTTACTCCTACTTTATTAGCACTATGAATAATCATAAAAGGACCATCAAGTGTTCTTCTATAATTTTCTCCCATTTGTACTTTATGAAATATTTTTTCACCACATTTCCAAACAACCTCTTCCTGTAATTTTTTTAGAATATCAATATCATAATTAATAGAATACTTTTCTAATATATTATTATCAATATCACTTAATTTATAATAAATCATAACTTTCCTCTTTCATTAAAAGTTTTAACAATCTTTTTATTAGCAGATTCTACTTTCATAGAACTCAAATATTTAAAATATATTTTTCTAAGTTTATCAACATTAATATCATAATTATAAGACTTTAAAACAAAGTGATTTTTTTCAAACTCTTTATATTCATCAGAAAAAAGTTTAACTCTTTCAGCACATTCTAAACATACATAAATATTATATTCAAATTCTTTAGCCCTCTCACTACTAACCCTAATAGGATAACTTCTCTCATAATCATCAACCTCATAATAACTACCTTCATAAATCCAAATATCATGGCTACATTCATTTATATTTCTGTTTCTATTTCTTATGTAGTCACTAAAAGCAAGATTAATTAAAATTCTATTACTTTTATCATTTAAATATCCAATATTCTTTTTACTACTAATAATTTTTTCTAATTCCAAATATCTTTTAACATTAGGGTCTTTAGAGAGTAAAGTAAGTTCTTTCTTTAATTTCAAATATTCTTCTTTCTTCTTCTTTAATTCTTTAATTTTTTCTAATGCATCTAATCTTTCATTTTCTTTCATATTCTCCTCCTTATAAGTGTATTAATTACACATATTAATTCTATATAAAAATGTATTTATAATACATTCTTATCAATATTTTTATTACTAAACTTATATACTTTAGCGGGTTTTTTACCTTCAAAAATAATATATTTATTAGTATCTTCAATTATACCTAAACTAAGAAGTTTCTTTCTAAAGTTTCTCCTATCAAAAGTTTTACCTAGAATAGCCTCATAAGTCTTTTGAACTTCAGGAATGGTAAACCCCTTAGGAAATAAGTTTTTAAGAATATCCGAACTAATAATGAGTTTTTTTAATGTTTCAGTAGCGGACTTTAGTATTTCATTATGGTCATAAGCAAGTTCTTTAATTCTATCGATAGGCACCCAATCAGCATTATCTGTCTTTAAAGTCTTTTTTAGAACATGTACCTTTGAAGAATCAACAATACCAACATAACTAATAGCAATCATTCTCATACTAGGAGATCTATCAATTCTATCAAAAATACTAGATTGATATACCTTGACATCAGTAAGACCAGTTTTTTCAAATATTTCTCTCTTAACACATTCATCTAATGACTCATTATTATATAAAGCCCCACCAACTAATCCCCACATACCTTTAAAAGGTTCGTTAGTTCTTTTAATTAATAGTACTTTAATAGTACCTTTTTCTACTGTAAAGATACTTACAATAGTATGAATACCTTGATTTTTATATAAAGAGTATCCTACTCTCATATAATCACCTCACAATTACATTATAAGTGTATTTTATACGCTTGTCAATAGAAAAATAAAAAAATTAAGAATAAAGTTAACTTTAAAACTTAATTTTAACATCTTCTTTTTTATCAATATCTAATTTAAATAATTCTTTCTTTTCAAAAACAAATATTTTAGCAATAATATTAGAAGGTACAGATTCAACTAAATTATTATAACTAGTTACTACATTGTTATAATTAGATCTAGCATAACTTAATTTATTTTCTATTTCTTTTAGCGTATTTTGAAGATCTAAAAATTGTGTATTAGCTTTTAAATCAGGATATGCTTCTACGAGTAACATTATATTATTAAAATTCTTATCAACTTTTTCAGTCTCTTCAATACTAAATTCATTCTTATTATAAGAAGTTCTCAAATCAGTTAACTCTTTTAAAGTGGAAGATTCATGTTTAGTATATCCTTTAACACATTCAATTATATTTGGAATTAAATCAAATCTTTGATTAAGTAAAACATCTATTTGAGCTTCACTCTCTTTTATTTTATTACTTTTTCTTATAAATAAATTATATTCTACTAAAAACCATCCCGATATTATTACTACTATTATTAAAATAATATTTATTAACATATTCTCACCTCTTATCTTGTCTCTATAGTTATTTTATTTACATAACCACTATCATCATAATCTATTGATATTTCATAGTATTGTAACTTATAACCATTAAAATCTTTTAAACTATCCTTAATTTCTTTAATTTTATCAGGATCAGTACCATAAGATACACCATCAAATATTACTTCTACTAAATGGTTAGTATTTTTCTTATTACTTTTTATAACATTATCAATTTGATAACCAGTTGAAGTACCACCTACAGTACCTTGATAAAATTCAAAATCCGAGTTAAAACTATTTATTTCTCTTTTCTTTTCATTTTCTTTTTGCTGTTGTTCAATTTTTTCTTGTTGTTCTTTAATCTTATCTTCTATTTCTTGCTGTTTCTTTTTAGCCTCATCTTTTAATTTTTGTATTTCTTCATTTCTTGCGTCTACTTTTAATTTTATATCACTACCAACTCTATATAATAAAGTACCTAAAGAAGCTATAAAAATTATTATTACAATATAAAGAATAATTTTTCTTGGCTGTTTATTATCTTGTTTTTTCATACTCTTATTATCTTCTAAAGAAATAGTATCATCAGTAAGTACATTTATATCAACATCAAATAATTTACTTATCTCCTTTAATTTATCCATATCTGGTTTTGTTTGCTCTAACTCCCATTTAGAGATAGTTTGTCTAGTAACATCAAGTTTTTCCGCTAAAGCCTCTTGCGATAATAATGCTTTTTTTCTAAGTATTATTAATTTTTCATAAAATTTCATCATTATTTCTCCTTTTCGTTCAATATTTTATCATCTAAAAGTAAATATTTCTAGCAACTTAAATTAGAATTTTGTCACTTTTAATTAACAATTATGTAAACTACTATCATAATATAATTTTATCATATATCTTTATCTTTAACAACAAATAAATTAATTATTATTAAAAAAATATATCAAAATAAATAAAAGTAAAAAGATATACTCAATTAAAATATATCTTTATACCTAATCATTTAAATTAATAAATAGTTCATAAACACTTTTATATTTATTTATACAATCATCTACATCAAACCAGTAAACATTAGTTAGAATGCCATCATAGGGATCAATTTCTGTTCTCTCTAATATACCACCAAGAGACTTCATTGTCCTATCAGAACCTAAATTATTTACATCACAATCTAACATAACTCTATCTAGTCCTAATTTTTGTGCTTCAAGTAAACCTAAATATAAATTAATTTTGTTGTATCCTTTTCTTCTTTCGGTAGGTCTAATACTATAACCAATATTGCCACCAAACTTTTTCATAGTTTCAGTTAAGTTCCATCTAACATTAATCGTTCCTATAATTTTATTATCATTTTTTCTAATTAATAAAAATGTTTTTCCTGGACATCTACCAATTTTCTTAGCAAAACCTTCATTTTCCATATTTAAACATCTATCTAATGCTTGCTCAAAAGTAAAACCTTCTAACATTTTGTCTAAAGAACCAGATCCATTAATATCAGAATTATATTGAACAAACTCATCAAAATATTGTATTAATTCATCTTCCCTCTTTAAAGATGGTCTTTCTAAATAAAACTTTTCCACTTATTTCTCCTCATTCTTTTTTAATGGTAATTCAAACATAATTCTTTGTCTATCAAATCCAATATGTTCGTACATTGCGATAGCGGACTTATTAAACATCCAACAATCTAATTCAATTCGGTCACAATTATTTTTAAGTGCAATATTCTTTACTTCATCCATTAATTTTTTTCCTAAACCTTTACCTCTATAGTTTTCTGAAATTATTAATTGGTCGACATGTAACTTTTTAGAATGATTTCCTTTTATTAAATATGAAAGGTAGCCAACTATAGTATCTCCATCAAAAATTACTATAGTAGACAATCTATTCAAATTATTTATTAAGTCTTCTTTTAATACCTTATCAGAAATATTTGTAAAGACATCTGGTTTTCCATTTTGATGGTATCTGTAACCTTCAATAAAAATACTTAATAATCCTTTATCTATATCGTTAATCGTAGCCTCTCTAATTTTAGTATTCATAAAAATTAACCTCTCTAATTATTTTTTATTATTAATTCATCCATATTTATTTTTTACTTTCCTTAACTTTGTTCCATTCATGCATTATATAAATCACTTTTTCATCTTCTTTATAAAAATTATATATTGGAATAAATCCTTCCTTGATATGTAAATTTAAAGAAGGAATATTTTTCTCGTCTATGGCGGCATATATTGTATAATCATTAAATTTTGTTTTTATATAATTATATATATTTGAAGCCACCCCTTCTTTTAAATGATTTTTAGAGGTTATCATTTCCCACATATAAATAGTTTTTTTAGGCATATTTTCTATATAATTAGGATATTTTTCAATTTCACAAAAATCTTTTTCAAAATATAATACCGCATAACCACATACATCATTATCTTTTTTACATACCACTTTTAGCATATTGTTATCTTTTATTGATCTTAAATTACAATTATTACCTATGTATCCTGAGTTATTTTCAATCCAAATTTTTCTTATTTCTTCTAAACATTCATTTTCTACGATATACACAATATCATTTCCTCCTTGATATAGTCTATTATATCATAGTGAAACTTATTTTGGATAGTTTTATAAAATGTAGAAGCAGTCTCACTATTCCTATCATAATCAATAGAACACTCTGAAAATATATCAGTGATTTTCTGATAAAACATTCTTTCACTTGTTCTAATTAATTTAATTCTCTCTAGTAATCTATTAAAGTATTCTTGATCAGATTTCCTTGCTTTCATAAATCTATCATCATTTAAAGCAAAACCTTGAATAATATAATCTTTAATTATTTTATTAGCCCAAGTTCTAAACTTAATTGCTTTCTTAGAATTAACTCTAAATCCTATAGAAATAATCATATCCAAATTATAGTACTTTGTATTATAACTTTGTTTACCATCATTACCCACATGTGCTATTTTCATTCAATTCATTATCTTTATAGATATTATTAATATGCCTAACAACACCACTTCTATCAATACTAAAGAGTTCTGCTAATGCTTCTGTATTTAACCAAACATCTTCATTTTGCAAGAGAACTTCAATTTTTGTATTTCCTTCTTCATCATTGTAAAATATTATATTTTTCTCATTTCCGATTACTTTATTATTCATTTTAATTTTCCCCCTCACATTAT
>CAKPAL010000044.1 GCA_934132925.1 uncultured Bacilli bacterium | reverse complement strand
TGATGCTTGATTCTGATTTAGCAAGATTATATGGTTGTAAGAATGGAACTAAATCACTTAATTTAGCGGTTAAAAGGCATATAAATAGGTTCCCTGAAAGATTTATGTTTCAATTAAATGATGATGAAATAAAGTACTTGCGGTTTCAATTTGAAACCGCAAATACAAGTCACATGAGTAGGACGTTACCTTATGTATTTACTGAACAAGGTGTTGCTATGCTTAGTGCTGTATTAAAAACTGATGTTGCAGAAGAAGTAAGTATAAAAATTATGGATGCTTTTGTAGCAATGAAAAAGATTATAAGTAATTCATTAATAGAACAAAAATATATAAATGGTTTAGTATTAGAACATGATACTAATATTAAATTACTTCAGCAATCTTTTGATGAATTTAGCTCTAGAGAAAAAGTTAATCATATCTTTTATGATGGACAAATATATGATTCTTATTCTTTACTTATAAGTATATTAGGTATGGCTAAGAAAGAAATAATTATAATAGATAATTATGCTGGTAAAGTGCTCTTTGATATTACTAAGAATATTATGGTTAATATTAAAGTGTATACTAAAAATATAGATGAGATTGCGATAAAGAAATATAGACAGGAATACTCAAATATAGAGATAATAAATACTGATATATTTCATGATAGATTTATTATATTAGATAATAGTGAGTTATATAATATTGGTAGTAGTTTAAAAGATATAGGTAAAAAATGTAGTAGTATAAATAAAATAGAAGATAATAATATTTTAAAAGGTTTGATTAGTAGGTTAGAAGATATTTAATTGTTTTTTCTAATTAAAAATGTTATACTTATTATGTAATAGAGGAGTGATTATATGGCTACGATAAAAGAATATTTAAAGTATTATAAAGGTTTATCTTTTAAAGAATGTAGTTTTAATATAAATGATGTGTTATTATTTACTGAATTATCTTATATAGATTGGCATAATATTGTTTCTGAAAGTAATGATAAGATAAGTTTAAGGGATGCTTTTGATAAGTATCAGAAAACTAAAGATGTTTATTTGAGTACTTTTATGAAAGGAAATATTCAAAATGTTAAGGATATTTATACTAGTACTAGGTATAAGGATATTTATTTGAGTAACTATAGGGAATATGTTGATGATGAAAAACAATTTGGAGCTATTACTATTCATTTTGATGATAAGATATTTGTTTCATATAAGGGAACTAATGGTACTGTTATTGGTTGGAAAGAAGATTTTACTTTAGGTTATGAGTTTCCTATTATATCTCAAATATATGCTATTGATTATTTAAATGAAGTGTCTAAAGAGTTTGATAATAAAATATTTGTTGGTGGTCATTCTAAGGGTGGTAATTTAGCTATGGCCGCTGCTGGTGGGACTAGTGTTGATGTATTTAATAGGATAGTGGCTATATATAATTTAGATGGTCCTGGTTTTAGAGAAAAGGATTTAGGTAATATTAATAAGATTATTTCTAAATTACAAATATATATACCAGAAGATAGTGTAATAGGTATGTTACTTTATAGTACTAATAGTAAGAGGATTGTTAAATCTAGTGTTAATGGTATAATGCAGCATGATATAAATACTTGGGAATGTTTTGGACAGTTTTTAGTAAAGGGTAAGCTATCTAATATTAGTATTAAGATTGATAAAAGAATTAAAGAATGGAATAAAAATTATACTGATAGAGAATTAAAAGATATGATTACTTCTTTATTTAATGTTTTAGAAGTTAATGGTATTAGGAGTTTTAGAGAATTTAAGAGGTTAAAACTAAATCAAATACTTGGTATTATTAATGAGATAAATGATATTGATGATGATACTAAGAAGTTATATTCTGAAACTATTAGGGATTTAATATGGATTAATAATAAAAAATAATAGATTACAAGGAAGAAATATCTCCCTTGTTTTTTCTTTTAAATGATGATAGAATAATCTATATGAAGAAATTATAACTTGTATAAAAAGAAATGAGGGATATTATGTTTAAATTAGTATCAAAATATAAACCTAGTGGTGATCAACCAGAAGCAATAAAAGAATTAGTAGAAGGTATACAAGAAGGTAGGAAAGAACAAGTTTTATTAGGAGCTACTGGGACTGGTAAGACTTTTACGATTGCTAATGTAATAGCAGAAACAAATAAACCTACTTTGGTACTTGCTCATAATAAGACATTAGCGGGTCAATTATATAATGAACTTAAAGAATTGTTTCCAGAGAATAGAGTAGAATATTTTGTATCATATTATGATTATTATCAACCTGAGGCTTATGTACCAAGTACAGATACTTATATAGAGAAAGATTCTTCGATTAATGATGAGATAGATGAACTTAGACATAGTGCTACTTCAGCATTGATATCGAGAGATGATGTAATAGTAGTAGCTTCAGTATCATGTATTTATGGTATAGGTGAGATAGAAGAATATAAGAAGAAGATGCTTACTTTGAATGTAGGAGATTCTATAGATAGAGATATTGTTTTAAAAAAATTAGTAGAGATGTTGTATGAGAGAAATGATATTGATTTAAAGAGAGGTACATTTAGAGTAAGAGGAGATGCTTTAGAGATAATACCTGCTTATGAAAGGACTAATGGGTTACTTATTGAATGGTTTGGTGATGAAATAGATAGAATTAGTGAAGTTGATACGATAACTGGTCATATTTTAAAAGATAAGAGAACTGTATCTATATTTGCGGCTTCACACTTTGTTACTGATGAAGATAGATTAAAAATAAGTATTGAGAGAATAGAAAAAGAAAAAGATAAGAGGGTTAAGTATTTTAAAGAGAACAACAAATTAATTGAGGCTCAAAGGATTGAAGAGAGAGTTAATTATGATATGGAGATGCTAGGAGAAACAGGTTTTTGTCGTGGTATTGAGAATTATTCTAGACATATTGCCTTAAAAGGAGAAGGAGAATCTCCTAATACGCTTATTGATTTCTTTCCTAAAGATTTCTTATTAGTAATAGATGAGTCTCATGTTACTATTCCACAAGTTAAGGCTATGTATAATGGTGATAGGGCTAGAAAGATGAATTTAGTTGATTATGGTTTTAGACTTCCTAGTGCTTTGGATAATAGGCCTTTAAAGTTTGAAGAATTTCAAAGTAAAATTAATGATGTTATATATGTAAGTGCTACTCCTGGTGATTATGAGATGGCTAGAACTGATAGGGTTGTAGAACAAATTATTCGTCCAACAGGATTATTGGATCCTAGAATAGAGGTTCGTCCTACTAAGAATCAAATTGATAATTTGCTTGAGGAAATTAATAAACAAATTGATAATAATGAGAGGACTTTAATTACTACTTTAACTATTAGAATGGCTGAAGAACTTACTAATTATTTGAAGAGTTTAGATATTAAGGTGGCTTATTTACATAATGAAGTAAAAACTTTAGAAAGACTTAAAATAATTAGAGATTTAAGACTTGGTAAGTATGATGTAGTAGTGGGTATTAATCTTTTAAGAGAGGGTATTGATATTCCAGAGGTATCTCTTATAGCTATAATGGATGCTGATAAACAGGGCTTTTTAAGAAGTACCAGAAGTCTTATTCAAACAATTGGTAGGGCTGCTAGAAATAGTAATGGAAGAGTTATTATGTATGCTGATGTTATGTCTGATAGTATGAGAGAAGCTATTAATGAAACTGAAAGAAGAAGATCTATTCAAGAAAAATATAATTTAGAGCATAATATTATTCCTAAAACGATAATTAAAGATATAGCGGAAGTTGTTTCTAATGAGACAGATAAGAAGATTGAGAAAGAGGAAAAACTTAGTAAGAAAGAAAGGTTAGATTTAATTGATAATTTAACTAAAGAGATGAAGATGGCAGCTTCTAATCTTGATTTTGAAAGGGCTATGGAACTTAGAGATATTATTTTTGATTTGGAAAATGGGAAGTAAAATAAAAATAGAGTCATGATATTGATGATTCTATTTTTTTTAACATCCAAATATTAGCCAAAAACCGAGGCATATTAGGGCTAGATATTCTAATAATAAAATAAAGACATTACCAAAACAGGGGGCAAAGAGGGTTATTAGCATTTGGTAGAAAGTTATAATCATAAGCATTAGTACCATTAGAAGAAGAAATAGTTTGAATCCTGCACATAATCTAAAGAAATTGAAAAAATTATTAAACATAGTTTTTCACCTACTATAGTTTATGTTAGATATGGAATAATGCTATTGTTAGTTTGTAAATAGTGAAAAAAATATTGTTAAAATATTAATAATATGATAAAATTATATTGTAGAAGGTGATGTTATGAATGGTAATACAACTGCTTTTGATGTATCAGAAATTAAGAGAGAACAAATTAGAGATACTTTAGAGTCTTGTGTAGAAGCTTTAGCAGAGAGGGGATATAATCCTATTAATCAGATAGTAGGTTATATTATATCTGGTGATTTGGGATATATTTCTTCATATAAGGAAGCTAGAAATAGAATTGCTAAAATAGATAGGACAGCTTTAGTAGAAGAACTACTTAAGAATTATTTGAAATGAGATATTTAGGTATTGATTTGGGTAGTAAGACTATTGGTCTTGCTATGTCTGATCCGACTTTTACGATTGCTACTTCGTATAAGACAATATTTTTTAAAGATGAGGATTATATAAGTACTATAGATGAGATTAAGAATATTGTTAAGGAATATGGGGTATCTAAAATTATATTGGGATTACCTAAGAATATGAATAACACACTAGGAGAGAGAGCTTTAATTACTATGAAGTATAAGGAATTATTAGAGAATAATCTTAATATACCGGTAATTATGTATGATGAGAGATTGACTTCAGTTATATCTAATTCTATTTTAATAGAGGCTGATATATCGAGAAAGAAGAGAAAGAAATCTGTTGATAGTATAGCGGCTCAAGTAATACTACAGGATTATTTGAATAAGGAGAAGAATGATAATGAATAAAGAGAATACTTTTAAAGTTATAGATAAAGATGGTAAAGAGATAGAGTTTGAAATATTATTTACTTTTGAGTCTGATGAGACTAATAAAAATTATATGGTTTATACTGATAATACTAAGGATGAGAATGGTAATACTAAGGTTTATGCTTCGGTATTTAAGCCTGATGCAGAGCCATTAGAATTATTACCAGTAGAAACTGAGAGGGAATGGAAAATTATTGAAACTATTATTACCTCTATTACAGAAGAAAATAAGAAAGATAATGTGGAGACTAATTAGTCTTTTTTAATGGAGGAATAAATGAAGAGGTTTAGAAATATTGCTTTGGCTTTACTTGTTATGTCTACTTTTTTTGTAGTAGCGGTTTGTACTTATTATAATATTAATATGGCTAAAGTTTCTGATAATGATGAATTAAAAGAAGTTGTTATTAAAGAGGGGAGTATTGGTAGTATTGCTAATACTTTAAAGAGTAATAATTTAATTAAGAATGTTACTATTTTTAAGGTTTATACAAGACTTACTAATAAGTCTAATTTAAAGGCTGGTACTTATAATTTTTCTGAAGATATGGGTGTTAAGAAAATAGTTGATATTTTAGAAGAAGGGTCTAAGATTAATCCTAATGAGGTATCTATTACTTTTAAAGAGGGTATTAATATTAGAAAGATTGCTTCTTTGATTAGTGAGAATACTAATAATAGTTATGATGATGTTATTAATAAACTTAAAGATAAGACTTATATTGATAGTATGATTGCTAAGTATTGGTTTTTGACTGATGATATTAAGAATAGTAATATTTATTATCCTTTAGAGGGTTATTTATATCCTAATACTTATAGATTTAGTAGTAAAGATGTTAAGGTAGAAGAGATATTTGCTAAGATGCTTGATGAAATGGATAATAAATTATCTAAATATAAGAAGGATATTGAGAATAGTAATCTTAGTATTCATGAAATTATTACTTTATCTTCTATTGTAGAATTAGAGGGAGCTAAAGCTGATGATAGAAAAGGTGTAGCTGGTGTTTTTTACAATAGACTTAATTCTAAAGCTTATCCTACTTTAGGTAGTGATGCTACTACTTACTATGCTTCTAAAATAGATGATTGGTCACA
>CAKPAL010000043.1 GCA_934132925.1 uncultured Bacilli bacterium | reverse complement strand
CTTATTAGTATAGAATCTTATAATAGTAGTAATTATGATTATTTAAGAAATGAAGCTATTATTAATGGTATTAGAAACTCAATAGCTCATGGTGATTATAGAGTAAAATTTAATAATAACATTAGTGATACTCTAATAATATTTGAAAATATATATAATAATGAAGTTACTTTTAAGGCTGAAGTTAAAATACTAGATTTTATTGTTTTACTTGGTTATAATAGTCCGGTAGTTATTAATTTTATTGATGATAATACTTTTTTAAAGAAATTGATAAAATAAATGTTTAAAGAGGTTATTCTCTTTTTTCTATATTGACACTGATAGATAATAATAATATAATCTAAATAGAATGGATGTGATATTATGAAGAATATTTTAGTTGGGGGAGTAGCAAAGAGCGGTAAGAGTACTTTTTGTGAGAGATTAACTAATTATAATCATATACCACTAGATTACTTTACAGCTTCAATGAAAAGAAACTTTCCTGAATGGGGCGTTAGTAGTAGTGTTATTATTGGTGATACAAGCAGTAAGTTATCTTTATTACTTAGTACAGTTACCTTTATTATTGATGATACAAATGAAAAGTTTATTATTGATTCTGCTCACATAATGCCTAGAGATATCATAAAATATATAGATAGTGATAAATGGGATATATACTTCTTTGGTTATCCTAATATATCTAAAGAAGAGAAGTTTAACTATATTAGAGAGATTGAAGGTAATAGAGGATGGACTGGTAAGAGAAATGATATAGAATTACTAGATACTTTAGATAAACTTATTGCCATTAGTAGACAAATTCAAGATGAATGTAAGTTATATAACATTAAGTTTATTGATACTAGTTATAATTTTAATGATGTTATTGATAAAGAAGTTAATAAAATTATTGACAAAGATAAAGAAAAGTAATAAAATTATCTTAATGAAAGAGAGGAATAGACTATGAATAAGTTATTCAATTTAGTTAATTTAAATAGTTGGCAATTAGACTTATTTAAGGATAGGTCTATTTACTCATGGCTTGATTTAGTATAATTATAATACTATTAAATGTTATTGGTATAGACTTATCTTAATAAAGATAGGTCTTTTTTGATGGAGAAGAGGTAAAGATATGTATATTTTTAGTAAGCGGTGGTGCTTTAATTAATTTATTTGGTTATATTATATAGATAGGTATAGAAAAGAGAGGATGATAAAAATGAAAAATATAATTTTAACTGGTGATAGACCTACGGGTAATTTACATATAGGTCATTATGTTGGTTCTCTAAAGAGAAGATATTTATTACAAGAGGAAGGTAATTATGA
Organism: uncultured Bacilli bacterium; assembly: GCA_934132925.1. Classification (GTDB taxonomy): domain Bacteria; phylum Bacillota_I; class Bacilli_A; order RF39; family UBA660; genus CAG-302. The sequence goes on along the minus strand of CAKPAL010000043.1, from coordinate 4,835 downwards.
TGAGTTTTATATTATGATAGCGGATGCGCAAGCACTTACAGATAATTTTGATAACCCGGATAAGGTAAGAAATAATATTATTAATGTTATGTTAGATTATTTAGCAGTAGAGCTTGATCCTAATAAGATTACTTTCTTTATTCAGTCAGAAGTTAGTGCTTTAACAGAACTTACCTTCTACTACATGAATTTAGTTACTTTACCTAGAGTACTTCGTAATCCAACAGTCAAAAGTGAAATTAATGATAAGGACTTTAGAGATAGTATACCAGTTGGTTTTGCCGTCTATCCTATTAGTCAGGCAGCAGATATAACAGCTTTTAAGGCTAATATTATTCCAGTTGGTGATGACCAAGAACCAATGATAGAGCAGACAAGAGAAATTGTCAGAAGTTTTAATAGAATATATAACTCTGATGTATTAAGAGAATGTAAATCATTATTACCAGAGAGTATGTCAGAAAGAAGACTTGTTGGTACTGATGGTAATCAGAAGATGAGTAAATCTTTGAATAATTGTATATATTTGAAAGATGATAAAGATACAATTAGAGAAAAGGTATTTAGTATTAAGACTACTTCTAGAAAAATAGAAGAGCCTGGTGTAATAGAAGACAATATTTTATTTATATACTTGGAGGCTTTCTGTAATGATGAACATTTTAAGAAATATTATAATGAGTTTAATAATTTAGATGAATTAAAGATTGCTTACCAAAAAGGTGGTATTGGGGATGTTACTATTAAGAAGTTTTTGACTGAGGTTATTAATGATGAATTATCTCCGATTAGAGAGAGAAGAAAGAAGTATGAAAATAATCTAGATTATGTATATGAAGTTTTAAGAGAAGGTACTAAGAAGGCTGTAGAGGCCGCTAATGAAACAGTTAAAGAAGTAAAGACAGCAATGAAAATTAATTATTTTAATGAATAGTATTAATATTTAGTATATAGTTATAACTTATATATGATAAGTATGGTTGATACATTAGTTTAAGACTATATGAGGTTTAAACTAACACAGCAAGACTTTGACTTGGTGTGAATAAATTATAAAAAATTATTGACTAAATAAATAAATTATTATACAATAATATTGTATGAAAGGAAGAGATACTATGAGTAGATTTAATACTAATAATAAGTGTTGTTTTAGGTCTATTTATGATAGGTCTATTTCTTCATGTTTAATTAAATAAATTAATGTATATGAAAAGGACTTATCAATAATAGATAAGTTCTTTTATATAATATAGAAAAATATAATAAAGAAGGAGGATATTATGGAGTTATATAATACATTGACAAGAAAAAAAGAAGAGTTTGTTCCTTATGTAGAGGGAAAAGTAGGTTTTTATACTTGTGGTCCTACTGTATATCATTATGCACATATTGGTAATATGAGAAATTATATAGGACATGATATATTAGATAAAACACTTAGGTATTTAGGTTATGATGTTAAAAGAGTAATGAATATTACTGATGTTGGACATTTGAAGAGTGATTCTGATTCTGGTGAAGATAAGATGGTAGCTAGTGCTAAAAGAGAACATAAGACTGTTATGGATATTGCTAAATATTATACAGATGCTTTCTTTAAGGATTTTACTGCTCTTAATTGTCGTATGCCTGATGTAGTTAGTCCAGCAACCGCTAATATTGATGAATATATTAAGATAATTAGTAAATTACTAGAGGATGGCTATGCTTATGAAGCTGGTGGTAATGTTTATTTTGATGTTAGTAAAGTAGAGGACTATTATAGGCTTACTAATCATAAAGAGGATGATATGGTAGTGGGTGTTAGAGAAGGTGTAGACTTTGATACTAATAAGAGAAATCAAGCTGATTTTGCTTTATGGTTTACTAAAAGTAAGTTTGAAGATCAAGATTTAAAATGGGATTCTCCATTTGGAGTTGGATACCCTGGATGGCATATTGAATGTACTGGTATTAGTTTAAAATATTTAGGTGAACATCTTGACATTCATGGTGGTGGTGTTGATAATATCTTTCCACATCATACTAATGAAATTGCACAAAGTGAGGCTTATTTAGGTCATAAATGGTGTAATTATTGGTTTCATAATGAACATTTGATGGATGAATCTGGTAAGATGAGTAAAAGTAAAGGGGCTATTTTATCAGTAAGTAGGTTAGTGGAGGAGGGTTATAATCCTTTAGCCTTTAGATTTATGTGTCTTCAAAGTCATTATAGGAAACAACTTGTCTTTTCTTATAATGTTCTTGATCAAGTAGAGGGTCAATATAATAAACTTATTAATAGAATATCATTAATTAATGATGAAGGAGATATTGATGATAATAAGTATAATTATTATAACGATAGATTTATTAAAGAATTATCTAATGATTTAAATACCGCTAATGCTATTACTTTACTTTATGATTTAATTAAGGATAATAGTGTTAATGGTAAGACTAAGAGAGAACTTATTAAGAATTTTGATAAAGTATTTAGTTTAGATTTAATTAAAGATAATGCTTCAGTTGATAAGGAATTAGAGGAATATATTTTAAATAAAATAGAAGAGAGAAAGATCGCTAAACAAAATAAGGATTATGATTTATCTGATAGTATTAGAAATGAATTATTAAGTAAAGGTATTGAACTTATTGATACTAGAGAGGGTACTACTTATAAGATTAAGTAGTATCTTTTTCTTTATCCCCTTTAGCCTTACTATGTAAGTCTATCGGGGTATGAGTAAGCCTTTTTTACAAAAGTCTTCCTCATAAACAATTTGGGTATTGTATTTATTTCTAATTTTTGCGTCAACTAGAAGTTAATAAATCATTTGCTTTTTGTTCGTGTTTTTCACTTTTTTTCACTTTTTTTAACAAATTTCGGAAAAAATGGCAATTTTCAGAAAAAAAGTTGTTTATATATAGTGAAGGGAGGAATTATGCATGAATGATACGAGTTAAAAAAATACACAAAAAATAATTTAAGAAAGGAGGTAATATATGGAGCCAATAACTATTTTGAGATTAAACAACAAAAATAAAAGTCATATCATCGGTATCTATGTAGGAGACAACATCATCGATATAAGCAAGGAAGATGCTATTGTTTTAAATGCTATGATAGAAAAGTGTTACACTAAAGATCAAATAACTGAAGAAGATATTGCAAAGTTAAATGAAATTGCAAAGCGATTATATAAAGCTATCGAAGCCGCTACTAAATAATTTGAATGAGGAGGTAAAATGAAAAAGCATTTAATAGTATTACAAGAAGGAGCCAAAGATTGTGGGGCTGCATGTCTTCGGTCGATAATACATTATTATGGTGGCAATGTTACATTAGAACGTTTAATAGAATTAACTAAAACAACTAAAGAAGGAACAACCTTTTATAATCTAAAAGAAGCATCTGAAGAGATTGGACTAGCCACCAAAAGTTATCGGGTTAATGACATTGAAAAGATAAAAGAAATAAATACACCATTTATTTGTCAAATAACTAAAAATAACTATACTCATTTTATTGTAGTATATAAAATAAAAGATAATAAACTTCTGATAATGGACCCATCTATTGGAAAGCAGAGCATCGATATTTTTGATTTCAATAACATATGGACAGGCAATATTATGTTATTTGAAAAAGTATCAACTCTTCCACTAGAAGAAAATCCAAATATCACAAATAAACTAATCAAAGAAGTATTAAAAAACAATAAGGGAAATATTATCTTTGTAATGATATTATCCTTAATATCAACGATTTTATCTTGTCTTGTCAGTCTTTATTCCCAAATAATATTTGATAAAATAATAGATACAGAACTAGATAATCTAATAATAGTAACATTAACATTTTCCATTTTGTATATAATAAAAAACATAACGAACTATATAAGAAATCATATTCTTATCTATATTAATCAAAAATTAGATATAAATATCTTATTAAATGCTTTTACTAAAGTAGTTTTACTTCCTTATAACTACTATAAAAATAGAAAATCATCTGAAGTATTATCCAAAATAAACGATTTATCTTATATCAAAAACTTTATATCAAAGATAATCGTAACAATTTTTCTAGATTTCTTACTCCTGATGGTAGCTACCATTACAATATATTATAAAATAAAAGAAGTATTAATAATATTCATCATAACCCAAATATTATATATTTTAATAACACTAATATTTAATAACTATATCAAAAATATAACTATCAAAAGACAAGAGGCTACGGCTACTTTAAATAATACTATCATTGAATCTGTAAGTACTTTTGAAACCATTAAAGGACTTAATATTGAAGATAATATTATCTATAAATTTAGTAAAGACTATAGTAGTCTATTAAATATAACCTTTGATATAGATAAATTAAATAATCTTCTAACTCTTTTAAAAGAGATGATTACTAATATTTGTTTAATAGTGGTAGATTACTATATATTCAAAAATATAATGAATGGAATATCGACAACTGGAGATTATCTTACTATTACTATCTTATCTAGTTATTTAATATATCCCATAAGTAATATCATGGACTTATCTTATGAATATCATTATATCAAAAATAGTATCAAAAGAGCCAATACTTTCTTTGAGGTAGGAGAAGAAAAAATATATGATAAAAGGAAGTTAACAGTAAATGGTAATATTAAAATAATGAATTTAAAGTATACTTTTAATAACAAATGTTATGTACTAAATGATATAAATCTCTTTATTAAAAATAATGACAGAGTACTAATATTAGGTTCCTCTGGCAGTGGTAAATCAACAATATTAAAACTATTATATAAGTATTTAGAAGCGGACCGAAAAACAATATATATAAA
>CAKPAL010000042.1 GCA_934132925.1 uncultured Bacilli bacterium | reverse complement strand
AACAGCCAAAAATAGATAATAATTATTTCATTTTTGGTAATAATATTAGCACACTATTACAAATAAAAAATAATTTATTATAATTAAGATAGTTTTTGGAGGTAATAATGAAGTTAGGAGAAAAAATAAAATACTTAAGAAAAAGTAAAGGTATATCACAAGAAGAACTAGCGGCAATGTTAAAAGTAAATAGAAACTATTTATCAAGAGTAGAAACAGGAAAATCAGAACCAACAGCGGGAACTCTAAAAGATATCGCTGAAATATTTGGAATTGATTTAAACTCATTACTAGATATTTCTGGAAAAGATGCCAGATGTACAGATAGAATAAAATATATTATTGACAATTGTAAGTACTTACAAGAAAAAGATTTAGATATAATTGTAAGAATAATGTCAGTAATGAAAGCAGAATATGTAAAAATAAATACAGATGTAGAATAGAATGATATTTTTTGTCATTCTTTTTTATATAATTAAGTATGAATAATAACAATAATACAGAAGAACTTCTAAACGAAGTAAATATAGATATAATATTTTTCTTTTTAATAATAGCAAAATCAATTATCTCCTTCTATATAATAACCGAAAAAAAGAAAAGCATCTTAAAAATACCAAGTATATCAAATGAAGAAGCCAATAAAATATATTATTATAATCGTAGATTAAATGTCATAATAGCCATTTATTTCTTTATAAATGCTTATCAAAACTATCAAAATAGCGATCCAAATAATAATACCGGTGAAAAATACTTAGTTGCAGCAACCTTTTTCATTTTAATAGGATCACTATTATACCTGCCATTAGGTAACAGCAATCTTATAATTGAAAATTAATAGAAGTACTAGTTTATTTTAAAATATAATGTTATAATAAACATGAGGTGCAAAAAAATGAATATAAGTAATAAATGGAAAGATTATGAATGTATAAAAACAGGAAACGGTGAAAAATTAGAAAGATGGAAAAATATTATTTTAGTAAGACCCGATCCTCAAATAATATGGAATAAAAAAGATAAATGGAATGATTTTGATGCCTACTACCACAGAAGTACAGAAGGTGGTGGTTCTTGGGAATTCAGAAAAAAATTACCCGAATCTTGGACTGTAAATTATAATGAACTAACCTTTAAAGTATCACCTACTAATTTTAAACATACCGGTATATTCCCTGAACAAGCAGCAAATTGGGACTTCATTCAAGCAAAAATAAAAGAATATAAAGAAATTCATAGTGAAATGAAAGTATTAAATCTATTTGCCTACACTGGATGTGCTACCATGGCAGCTTCTAGTGCAGGAACAGATGAAGTAGTTCATGTTGATGCTTCCAAAGGAATAAATGAATGGGCCAAAGAAAACATGAAATTATGTCATCTAGAGAATAACAAAATAAGATTTATAACTGAAGACACTATAAAATTTTTAGAAAGAGAAGAAAGAAGAGAAAGAAAATACGATGGTATCATTATGGACCCACCAAGTTATGGAAGAGGTCCCAATAAAGAAGTATGGAAATTTGAAAATGATTTTCCTCGTCTACTAAATGCTGTAAAAAGAGTATTATCTGAAGATTTCTCATTTCTATTAATAAGTTGTTATACAACTGGAATAAGTCATATATCTCTTGAAAATATCTTGAAACAAAACTTCCCAAACTGCAAAATAGAAACTGGTGAAAACTGTCTACCCGTAACCGAAGATAAATTAATACTACCTTGTGGAATATATGCAAGAGTTACCAAAGATTAACATAATATATGAAGATAACCATCTTCTAGTAGTAGAAAAACCAGTAAATATACCAGTTCAAGAAGATATAAGTAAAGATATTGATATGATCACTATTTTAAAAAATTATCGTATCAAAAAAGAAAAGAAAAAAGGAGATGCGTATATAGGACTAGTTCATCGATTAGATAGACCGGTAGGAGGAATTATGGTATTTGCCAAAACTTCAAAAGCAGCTTCAAGACTAAGTGAAGAAATAAGAAATAATACCTTTCATAAAACATACCTAGCAGTTGTAGAAGGATACCCATCACAAAAAGGAAAACTAGAAGATTATCTCATCAAAAATAAAGAAAAAAATATAAGTACCATAACTACCAAAGAAAAAGGAAAGTATTCTGCTTTAGAATACCAAGTATTAAAAGAAAAAGACCATCTTTCCCTAATAAAAATAAATTTAATTACTGGCCGTTCTCATCAAATAAGAGTTCAATTTTCTAGTCGAAATCATCCTTTAGTAGGAGACACCAAATATGGTCATAACAACAATAATAATATAAATATTGCCTTATTTGCCGAAAGCATAACATTTACCCACCCTACTACTAAAGAACCATTAACATTTGCCTTAAATAAGCCAAATAGATACCCTTTTAATATCTTTTAAAATCACATAATTTTACCATATTTAAATATTATAATACTTGTAGGAGGAAACAAAATGAATAATAATATAATAACTTATGACCTATTAATATGGATTGGACTATTAGTAACTATAATAGCACAAATATTAGTGTCCGTATCATATAGTAAATACAAAAGAAAACTAAATAATAAAGATTTAACAGGTTTCGATGCCGCTAGAAAAATATTAGATAAAAATAATTTACAAGACATCATGGTATTAGAAACTAAAGGAAATCTAACAGATCACTACGATCCATCAAAAAAAGTAATAAAATTGTCAACAGATATCTACCATGGATCTAGCATTGCATCCCTTGCAGTAGCAGCCCATGAATGTGGTCATGCTATCCAAGACAAAGTAAATTATAAACCAATGCGAATAAGAAGCAAAATAGTTCCTACTGTAAATATATGTACTCATCTAGGATATTTAGCCATATTAATTGGAGCCATCTTTTCATATAAATTAATGGAAATAGGTATAATACTACTACTATCCTTATTAGTATTTCAATTAATAACACTTCCTGTTGAATTTAATGCTTCAAAAAGAGCCATAAAAGAACTAGAAAATCTCAAATTATTAGATAACGAAGAATTACCTGCAGCAAAAAACATGCTTGCGGCAGCGGCCTTTACTTATGTAGCATCCATGTTATCAACATTATTAGAAATATTAAGATATGTTTTAATATTTACAAGCAGGGACAACTAGTCCTTTTCTTTTTTTATTAAGTATGTTATAATTCATTTACAGGGAGTAACATATGAAAAAAGATTATCACAAAGTATTTATAGACTTTCTAAAAAAACATAAATTATATAATGAAGAAGCCCTAAAATATTTGTATGCGAATGGCATCTTCTTTGATTATTCTGAAGAAGAATATCGTTGCTTCATAGGCTGCTATTACATGTTTAAAAACAACAAACTACAAAAAATACAAATAATAGTTCCTTATATAAAGAATGAAGAAACCCTTCTAATAAACATTCATGAATTTACTCATGGCTTATTATTATATAAACACTTAAATAAAAAAGTAACCATTGGCAAAGATAGTGAAGTACTACCAATGTTATATGAAAGAGTATACCTAAAAGAAAACTATACAGAAACAGCAAAAGCATTTATTGATAAATTAAATAATAATATAACACCTACAAGTAAAATAGATTACATAATATCACTAAATATTCAAGAACAAATGTTAACCCATCAAGCAAAAGAAGACAATCCTATTAAGCTAGAAAAAACAGCTAAAAAATTAGTTAAAAAATATAAACCAAAATAGAAGACAAAAGCAATTTGCTTTTTTTTCTATATTATGATAAAATTATCTCGGTGAGAGAAATATGAAAATAAGTACTATTGAATTAATAATATCTGCTGTTAGGGAAAGCCAATATCCAACAGACAATAAAAAAGAGTTCTTACTAGTAGGAAGAAGTAATGTTGGTAAAAGTAGCTTTATTAACTCAATAATAAATAGAAAAAATTATGCCAGAACATCAGCAACTCCAGGTAAAACCCAAACCCTTAACTTCTATAAAATAAATGATGAATTTTACCTAGTAGATGCCCCGGGATATGGCTTTGCTAAAGTAAGAAATTCTCTAAAGAAAAGATTTGGCCTAATAATAGAAAGTTATTTAAAATCAAGAGCAAATTTACAAATGGTCTTTCTTCTAATAGACTTTAGACATAAACCAACTGAAGACGATATATTAATGTATAATTATTTAAAATACTACAATATACCAGTAACTATAATATGTACCAAAGTAGATAAAGTACCAAAAAATAGTCATCAAAAAAATAAAAGCATTATTATTAAAGAATTAAATTTAAATAGTGAAAACGATATAATACTATTTTCTAGTGTAACAAAGACTGGTAAAAATGAGGTATATAATGAAATAGAGAAATATCTATAATAGAGTTTCCCTTTTCATTTTTTTTCATAAATTATTATGGAAGTGAAATATGATAATAACAAAATTATTTAAAGATACCTATCAAATAAAAATGCCCAACCAAATAATAGATATATATAATCAAGTAAAAGTCCAAGAATTAACCAAAGAAATAATAAAAAAAATAAATAAAAAAAGTAAACTATACGGACTAACATATTTAGAAATATATCAAGATATTAACTATGGAACTATAATCCAAGTAAAAAACGATAAAAACATTTATTATAAGAAAGATGAAATAGAAGTAAAAATAATTATTCATACTGATACCCCACTTCTATATAAAATAGATTACTTTGACATAAAAAAAGACTATAAAAATAAAATATATTATTACAAAAATAATTTCTATCTAGAACTAGAAAGCAAAATAAATAAAGCCAAATATTTAAGATTACTAGAAGTATCAGAAGTAATATACGAGGACACATACCAAATAATAAATAACGGACTAAAAATAAAAGTATAGTATTTTTTTTTATTTTCTGATATAATACTAAACGAAGAGGTGATTTACATGAAAGTACCATCAGTAGCAATAGTGGGAAGACCAAATGTTGGAAAATCAACAATATTTAATAAATTAATAGGTAAAAAAGTATCAATAATCGAAGACACTCCTGGTGTAACAAGAGATCGAATATATGGAACAGTACTATATAATAACTATAAATTTCATCTAATTGATACAGGAGGAATAGATGTATCAGAAGAAGATTTTAATGATGAAATAATAGTTCAAGCTAATATAGCTATCGAAGAAGCAGAAATTATTCTGTTTGTTGTAGACGGATTAGAAGAATTAAATCAAAATGATTATGTAATTAGAGACATATTAATGAAATCAGGAAAAAGAGTAATAGTGGTAGTTAATAAATTAGATAATGTTAAAAGAGAAGAAAACATCTATAACTACTACGAACTAGGCTTTGAAGAAGTATTACCAGTAAGCGGTGAACATTCATTAGGTTTAACAGATTTATTAGATAGTATTACCAAGGACTTTAACGAATTAACTGATGAAGAAGAACCAGATGATCGTATAAAATTTTGTTTAATAGGCAGACCAAACGTTGGTAAAAGTAGCCTCGTAAATGCCTTATTAAACGAAGAAAAAGTAATTGTATCTCCTATTGCTGGAACGACAAGAGATGCCATCGATACCGAGTTTACTTATAATAAAAAGAAATATGTTGCTATCGATACTGCTGGAATAAGAAAAAGTGGTAAAATATTTGAAAGAATAGAAAAATATTCTGTTTTAAGATCAATGAAAGCCATTGAAAGAAGTGATGTATGCCTCCTAGTAATAAATGCTGAAGAAGGTATTATTGAACATGATAAACATATAGCAAGTTATGCCCTAGAAGAAGGAAAGCCAATTGTAATCGTCGTCAATAAATGGGATACTGTAAACGATAAAAACGATATTGCTAGTTTTACAAAGCTAGTAAGAGCAGAGTTCAAATTCCTATCCTATGCTAAAGTAACCTTTGTTTCAGCTCTAACTAAAAAAAGAATATTTACTATCATGCCTGAAATTGATAAAGCCTACGAAAACTCTCATAGAGAAATAAAAACAAGTGTCTTAAATGAAGTAATAAGAGATGCTGTCATGATGAAAGCACCACCATCATATAAAGGAAAAAGACTAAAAATATCATTTGCTCAACAAACTGGTATTTTTCCACCTAAGTTCACACTATTTGTAAATAGTAATAAACTAATACATTTCTCTTATGAAAGATATTTAGAAAATAAATTAAGAGAAAACTTTGATTTTGAAGGAACACCAATAAAATTAGAATATAAAAACAAAAATGATTAATTAACAAAATGAATCTCCATACATATAATGTATCAGGAGGTCCTTTTTATGTTTTCAGATAATTTTTTTAAAAAAGTAGAAAAAAAAACCAATGTAAATAAAGAAACCATATTATCACTCGCAGACAAATTACAAAAAGGTAATATGAAAGACGAAACAACTCTAAAAGAAGTTATAAATGATTTAGCTAAAATGACAGGAAGAGAAGTATCAAAAGAGAAAGAGCAAAAAATAATAGAAACTATTCTAAATGACAAAGTTCCAAAAGACATAGATAAGTTTTTAGATAAATGAGTAATGTCGTTATAGGAATAGTAGCCCGTGATGAAGAAATAAATGATACCATGATGCAAATAGTAACCAAAAACAATCTAAAATATTTACATAATAAATGTGATATCATTGGCATTTTAAATTATGACAATAACCTAATAAACCCATCCGTATTATCACTATGTGATGGAATAATATTCCAAGGCGGTAG
>CAKPAL010000041.1 GCA_934132925.1 uncultured Bacilli bacterium | reverse complement strand
ACTTTTTTATAATATGTCTATAGGCAGAAAAGAACTTTTTATAAAAAAGTGTAACATATGATTGATTTCTCTAGAATAAAAAGTAATATTCTTTTTATATTGTATTGAAAATAGACTAAAAAAATAGTATAATTTTGATAGAACATTGTTGTTGTTTTTTGTCGATTTTTGTTTGAAGGTGATTTAGTTGAAAAAGATAATTATTCAAGCTTTTAAATTTTTTGGTTTATCTGGATTAGGTTGGATTATTGATATGTGTATATTCTCTTTATTAACATATTTTGGTGTTTATACTATATTAGCGAATATTATTAGTTCTTTTGTTGCGGTTACGTTTGTTTATTTAACTTCTACTAAAAATATTTTTGTTAATATGAATAATAAATTTAATATCAAAAAAAAATATGTTGTATATGTTTTATATCAGGTTATAATTGTTTTAATTAGTTCAACTATTATTAATTTAATAGCAAAAGATTTAACTGGTAGTAATATTGAATTATTTGTTAATTATTCTAAGATATTAGCAAAAATTATAGTTACACCATTTACGATGGTTACTAATTTTATGTTTATGAAATTTTTAGTAGAAAAAGTATAATGTTATAAAATAGAGGAGTGAGTGATATGAGCAAAATAATGGTATTTATACCTATGTATAATTGTGAAAAACAAATAGTAAGAGTTTTAAAACAAATGGATAAAAAAGTTTGTAATTATGTTGATGAAATTGTAATAGTAAATAATAGAAGTACAGATAATGGTGAAAAGGTGGTTAGTGATTATTGTGATAACAATAAAATTAACACAAAAATTACTCTATTAAGAAATGATGATAATTATAATCTAGGTGGTTCTCACAAAGTGGCCTTTGATTATGCTAAAGATAATGATTATGATTATATAATTGTTCTTCATGGAGATGATCAAGGCAATATACATGATTTATTGCCTTATTTAGAAAATAAGAAATATGAAGAATATGATTGTTTTTTGGGTTCAAGATTTATGAGGGGTTCAAAATTAGGTGGCTATTCTCGATTTAGAACTTTTGGTAATATAGTATTTAATATTATCTTTTCAATTGCACTAGGAAAAAATATAAGTGATTTAGGTTCTGGACTTAATATGTATAATGTCAGTATTTTAAGAGAAAACTTTTATATTAAATATCCAGATAAATTAACTTTTAATTGTTATATGTTACTTGCTTCTAATTGTTATAAACATAGAATTAAATTTTTTCCTATAAGTTGGAGAGAGGATGATCAAGTTTCTAATGTCAAAATGTTTAGTCAGGCTTGTTTGACATTGGGATTAGTTTTAAATTATTTTTTTAAGAGAAGAAAATATCTTGAAGATGAACATAGAGATAAAGTAATTGATAGATATTCTGCAATAAAAATATATAGTAAGGGTGATAAAAATGCAAAAAAATAAAGTACATCTAATTATGCCTATGGGAGGAGCAGGTTCTAGATTTTTTAAAAATGGTTTTGTTATGCCAAAACCACTTATCGAAATCAATAACAAACCCTTTTTCTATTGGGCCACAAGATCTATTAGTAAGTATGTTGAACTTGAAGATTTGACATTTGTTGTGTTACAAGAACATATTGATGATTTTGGTATAGATAAATCAATTAGGAAATATTTTCCTAATGCTAATATTGTTATTATACCACAATTATTAAATGGTGCAGTTTTAACTTGTATTGAAGGTGTTAAAACTATTGTCGATGATAATCCGATTATTTTCAATGATTGTGATCATGCTTTTTTCTGTTCTTATTTCAATGAATTTTGTAATGCTGGTGATTTTGATAATATTGATGGTGCATTGTTAACTTTTATATCTGTAGATCCAAAGTTTAGTTTTTTAGAATTAGATGATAATCAAAATGTTATTCGTACTATTGAAAAGGTAGTGATTAGTGATAAGGCAATATGTGGCGCTTACTATTTTAAGAATAAAGAAATATTTTTGAATAACGCAATGCAATATTTAAAAGAGTGTAATTATAGTGAATATTTTATGAGTGGTGTTTATAATACTATGATAGAAAATAAGTTACTTATAAAGAATTTTACGGTTGATAATCACATTCCATTTGGTACTCCTGAAGAGTATGAACTTGCTAAAGAATCTGAGTATTTTGAGAGGTTATTATAATGGAAATAGTTCTATTGGCCTTAGCAATTATTACACTTGTATTTGCTCATTGTTTAAAAGTATATCGTCAGAAACAATTTATTGAAATTTATGAAAGACCTAATGATAAAAGTTTACTTCAAGCTTTGTCTTTTGGCTATATTATTAATTTTATATTGCCATTTAGGTTGGGAGATCTTTTTAGGGCTTGGTACGCTGGAAGAAAAATGAAAAATGGATTGTCATTTTCTTTATCAACTGTTGTTGTTGATAGGATTCTAGATGTTTTTATAGTTGCAATTTTATTTTTGTTATTTTATATATTTGGCTTTAAAAATGATGTAATAGAATCTTCTATATTATTTTATACTGTTGGTGGCTTTGCTTTACTTTTAATTATAGTAATTGGTTTAAAATATAGTAGATTTATTAAACTTTTTATTAAAAAAGTAGCTGGAATATTTAATAGTGATATTGAACTTAAAATACTTAAATTTTCTTGGTATATTATTACTTCTATTAAAGATTTAATTTTAAGTTTAAATAGAATGAAATTAATATTAAGTACTATGTTTATGTGGATTATGTATCTTTTATCTTATGGTTTATTTGCTTATTCTATGAAATTAATGGGAAATGAAGTTTCGTTGGTTGATGTTTTTACTTCATTATTTTCCAGAAATAATTTAGATTCTTCTACACTTAATTTATTCTTTTTAGATGTTGATAATTATATTATTTTTATTTATTTATTTGTACCATTAATTATTTTACTTGCTGTATCATTTTTGCCATCTATTAAAATATCTAACGAAAAAAAGGAAGAAAAGCATCAATATCTTGAATTGTTACCACATATTAATTCTAGTGATAAACTTATATTTTTGGAGGGTTACTTTTCTGCTAAAAGTAGAGAATACTTTAAAAATTATATTAAACTTAATCGTGATATTTCAATAATTCAAGATTATTCTGCTGGTAGTAATGCAACTACTATGTTATGTACAGATGGAACCAAAACATTTTTTAGAAAGTATTCATTTGGAAAAGATAGTGATAAATTATATGAACAAATATTATGGCTTCAACAACACAAGGGCGATTTACCTTTAACTGAAGTTATGAATATTAAAAGAGGAGATGGCTATTGTTCTTATGATATGCCTTATATTAAAGAGGCTATTGGCTGTTTTAATTATGTTCATTCTGTTCCTATTGTTAATGGTTGGAATACTATTGAATCTGCTTTAGATTCATTAAATGATAAGTTATATAAAAGAAATTCTAGAAAGGCTGATATTATAACTATTGATAAATATATTGAAAGTAAAGTTTTCAATAATATTAAAAAAATAGAAAATGGACAATATATTAAACCATTATTGAAATATGATTATTTAATTATTAATGGGAAAAAATATCATAATTTAGAATATTTTAAAAAATATTTTACAAAAGAATATTTAGAGGATGTATTTAAAAATGATTGTTATTCTGATATACATGGTGATTTAACTATAGAGAATATCATTTGTATTAATGGTAAAAGTAAAAATAACTTTTATATTATTGATCCAAATACTGGCAATTTACATGATTCTCCTAATTTAGATTATGCTAAGTTACTTCAATCGCTTCATGGTGGATATGAATTTTTAATGAATACTAAAAGTGTGGAAATTAATAAAAATAATATTAATTATTTGTTTACTAAGTCATTAATATATGATGAATTATATAAAAAATATTGTGACTATTTGAATAAGAAATTTGATAAAGAAAAGGTTAAAAGTATTTTCTTTCATGAAATTATTCATTGGTTTAGATTGATGCCATACAAGATAGAGAAGAATGGGCAAAGATCGGTTCTTTTCTATGCTGGCTTGATAATAGTAATGAATGATGTTATTAAGGAGTTTGATAAGTAATGAAAAAACTTGCTTTATTTGATTTGGACGGTACTTTGTTTAATACAAATGATGTAAATTACTTTGCATATAATGAAGCTTTGAAGGAAAAGGGTTTTAATGTTCAGTATGATTATTATTGCAATTATTGTAATGGTAGACACTACACTGTTTTTTTGCCTGATATAGTTGATAATGATGAAGAAATAATTGAATATGTTCATAATCGTAAGAAAGAATTATATTATACTTTTTTGGATAAAGCCATCGTGAATGAACATTTGTTTAATATAATTAAATGTTTAAAAAAGGATTATTACGTTGCAGTTGTTACTACTGCTTCAAAAAGAAATACTTATGAAATACTGGATTATTTTAAAAAGAGGGAACTATTTGATTTGATATTGACAAGTGATGATATAAAGGTATCTAAGCCTGATCCAGAAGGGTTTATTGCCGCTATGAAATATTTTGGGGTTGATTCTGAGGATACTTTAATATTTGAGGATTCTCCTGTTGGAATAGAAGCAGCTAATAGAAGTGGGGCAACAGTTTTTGTTGTAAATAAATTTTAGGAGGTTTTATAATTATGTGGAAAAATATTAATAGAATAAATGCTATTTCAATATTAATAGCATTTATCCATATTGTTATCACGTTTTTTACTGATAAAATGATATTTGTATTAGATAATGTTAATAAATTTAATTATTGTTTTTGTAAAATTATTGTTTTTATTTTATTGTTTTTATTTTGGAATTTTATTTTGAAAACTATCTTTAAAAAGAATACAAATAATTTAAAATATATTAAATATTTTTTGATCTATATAATACCAATGTCTGTAATATTATTATTTGTTTGGCCTGGTGTCTGGACTGGTAGTGATGTTTATAATTTCTTTTCACTTTCATCAAATGCAGAATACTTATATTATTTAAATTATTTGACTAGTTTATTTTATATTACTGGATTTATGATTTTTCCTTGTACTAGTGGCGCTATAATTTTACAAATGTTCTTGTTCGGTATTGTTTGCTCTTATATTGTTAAAAACTGTTTTGATATTTTTAGAAGTAAGATTGTGTATTTTTTGTATCTCCCGTTCTTTTTGTTTCATACTATGTTTTATGTATTTTATGCAAATAGGCCAATTACTTATGGCATTTGTTATTTGTTCTTGATTATGTACTTGATAATAGAGAAAAGAAAGAATAGTGATTTTAATTTTAAAAAGTTAATTTTTATTGCTTTTGTAACTGCTATTGTTGGTTTTTGGAGAAGTGAAAGTATATATTTGATTATTGCTATTCCAATATTTGTTTTTTTGGTATATCATTTGAAATTTAATATTAAAAATATTTTTAAAGTTGGAATTGTATTTGTTGCTATTTTTGTTTTAGTAGCTTTACCTCAAAAAATTGAAGAACATAAGGAATATACTGGAGTTCCTTCTAGTAGAAATTTACCAATGTTTGTTTCTCCATTGTCTTATATGCTATCACTAGGTCTTGAAGGTGATAATTTACAAGAAGACTTAAAAAATATTGATAAAGTACTTGATATTGAACTCATGACTAAATATAGTTCTTATCATGATACACCAGCTGTTTGGAGTGAAGGCGGTTGTATAAAAGATTATACTAAAGAGGAGTATGATTTGTTTCTACACTCATATTTTAATGTAATAAAAAATAACTTTCCATTATTTTTGAAAACTAAAACTTTAACGTTTGCTGCTGCTAGTGGTTTAAGAAATGATAATTTTTCTAGTAAAAATTTATATGATAGTGATGAAGATATGCTATTTAATAGAAATGATAGTAAAGCTATTTTTGGGTATAAAACTAGACAAAGTATTTTAGGAATAATTGAAGGAAGAAGCGAAAATAACGAAAGGTCTAATATTATTTATCGTATTTTAAGTAATTTTTTGATTCCTATGTTATTCATTGGAATTATATTTGTTTGGTCTATATTGAAAAGGAACTTATTTTATTTTCTTTTATCTGGAATGCTCATTGGACATATATGTATAGTATTTCTTACCGCTCCAGCTAGTTATTTTATGTATTATTTTAATGTTTATTTATGCGGATGGGTGTTGTTTATTTATTTATTGATTTCGTTTATATATAAAAATAAAACATTAAGATAATTGTTGTTAAAATGAAATTATATGTTTTTTATAAAAAGTAAATTGTATGATATACACAATTTACTTTTTCATTTTAAATATGTATATTATCTAAATATAATTGATAAAATATTCAATATGTTATATAATATAAGTGTATTGATTTTTGAGGAGTTGTATTATATGGAAATAACAAGAGTATTATTGATGGTAGGTGTTACATTTGCTTTTGTAGCATTATTTATACCAGTGGTAAAGAAAATAGCAGAGTTTATAGGAGCAATGGATATTCCTAATGAGAGAAAGGTACATAAAGTACCGATACCTAGATTAGGTGGACTTGGAATATATGCTGGCTTTTTATTGGGATACATGTTATTTGGTATTCATTCAGTACAAATGAATGCAATATTAATAGGTAGTTTTATTATATTGGTAACTGGTATTTTTGATGATATTAAACCGGTACCTGCTAAATGGAAGTTTTTAGCTCAAATTGTTGGGGCTTCTATTGTGCCTTTATATGGGGGAATACTTCTTCAAGATATATCGGCATTTGGATTATATATAGATTT
>CAKPAL010000040.1 GCA_934132925.1 uncultured Bacilli bacterium | reverse complement strand
ATGGTTATATAGTATATACTTTTTTCGCAATTGCAAGAGAAGAAAAAAATTAATTTTTTGAGGGAGGTTTTTATTGAAAAAGATATTATTATTTATTATGTCATTTTTATGTTTTACTTTGAATGTTAAAGCAGAGACTGCTATTTTGACTAAAGATGTATATGATAATACTTATGTTTATTATTATGATAGTAATATGGGGAAGACTAGATATTTACATGCTAGCAAATATTTATTTGGTACTACCCCAGCATATTGTATTGAATTAGGAAAGGATATTAGTAGTTATAATTATACTTATACTAATTCATTTGATGGAATTAATATTGATGAAGAGAGACTTAACTTTATTAAACTTTATAGTTATTATGGTTATAATTATCCCGGTCATGATACTGATAGGTATTATATGGCTGCACAAAACTTGATATGGAGAACGCTTACTGGGACTTCAATTAAGTTTACGATAGGTTTTGATCCCGATAAATTTTATAATTTAAGTAAAGAAATGGAAGAAATTTCGTCACTTGTTTATAAACATAATATTAAACCATCTTTTGATGGTGAGGTGCTTACAGTTGTCAAAGGTAAAGGAGATACATTTGTAGATTCTAATGGTGTATTATCTTTGTATTATTCTGATAGTAACTATGTTGAAATTGTTGGTAATAAGCTTGTTATTGAACCAGGTTTTGATGATGATACTATTGTTTTAAAAAGACTTAATTATACTGATAAGGAATTCTTTTTGTATTCTTCTGGTAGTTCTCAGAAAATGATTACTTCAGGAAGTATTAGTAATAGTAATAGTGAGGTTAAAATTAATTATATTTCTGGTAGTATTGAACTTGTAAAACAAGATAAAGATACTCAGAGTCTTATTGCTACTGGTGATGGTACTCTAGATGGTGCAATTTATGATTTACTTGATCAGGATAGAAATGTAGTAGGAACTTTTGTTACTGGTAAGAAAAATAAAATTGATGGTTTAGGTCTTGGTAGATATTACATAAAAGAAAGAAAAGCTAGTACTGGATATGAACTTGATGGGAAACTTTATGTCATTGATATTACTGAAGATAATCTTAATGTTGTGAAGACTGTGTATGAAAAGGTTATTAAAAGGAAAGTTGATATATTTAAGGTGTATGCTAGTGATGAGACTGGATTCTTGGTAGGAGAAGCTAATATTCAGTTTAATATATTTGATAAAAATAATAAATTGGTTACTTCAATTATTACTGATAGTGAAGGTTATGCTAGTACAGTATTACCATTTGGTTTATATACAATTAAACAAGTTAATAGTACTGATAATTATTATAAGATTGATGATTTTGTTATTAATATTGATAGTAGTGATGACAGGCCAATATTTAAACTTATTTCTAATAGTGAAATTAAAGCAAAAGTTATGGTGGTTAAAAAAGACGCTGATACTTTAGAAAATATTATTAATGGTAAAGCAATGTTTAAGATATTAGATGTGGAAAATAATAAATATGTTTCTTTTAAGGTTAGTTATCCTAATGAAGAAGAAATTGATACTTTTTCTATAAATAGTGATGGTACTTTTACTACTCCTGAAGAACTTAGACCTGGTAAATATATTTTATATGAAGTTGATACAGATATGAATGGTTATTTATATAATAAAAATGGTGTACCTTTTATTATTGGTGAATCTATGTCTTCGATTAGAGATGGTGATGATGTAATACTCGAGATTACTTTTTATAATAAGAGAGTTAAAGGAATATTGAATATATTTAAATATGGTGAGTTTATTAATTATAAAAATGATAATTATTTTTATAAAAAAGATTTACTTAATGATGTTTTATTCTATTTATATGCTGAAGAAGATATATATGAAAATAATAAACTTATGTATAATAAGGATAGTTTGGTAGGTGAATGTACTACTAGCGATGGTAGGTGTAGTATTAGCGATCTTCCACTTGGTAATTATTATCTAAAGGAAATATCTTCTAGTATGGGTAATGTTGTTTCTAGTAGTGTTTATAAGATTAATTTTAGTTATAAAGATCAATATACTAAAGATATTGTTTATAATTTAGAAGTTGATAATTATTTACCTAAAGGGAAAGTTATTATTAATAAATATGAAACTGGTACTAAAAGAGGTATTGGAAATACTTTAATTGAAATTAGAAATATTGATAATGAAATTGTATATAAAGGTTATACTGATAGCAATGGTCAAATTAAGTTAGATGATATGTTATATGGAAAGTATTATGTATCTGAAATAGAGGCTAGTAGTGGATATAGGCTTACTGATGATAAGATATATTTTGAAGTGGGTAATGAAGATGCAGTGATTAATATGTATAATGAAAGAATAAGTGTACCTAATACTGGTATTGGTTTTAATGCTAAAGATATTATTCTTTTAGGTAATTTAGTTTTAGCTATTATTGTACTTATAATATTTAGAAGTAAAAGGTATATTGTTGTTGGAACTTTATTTATTATTATTCTTTCTTTAAGTTATTTTGGTATTAGGATTTACTCCCATTACAATGATATTAAAAATAATGATAAGGCTGTTCATGCTGTATTAGAAAATAGGATTAATAGTATTAATAATGATAAATATAGATATAAGGCTATTTTGGAAATACCTTCAGTTAATATTAAGAGAGGAATACTTGATATTGATAGTAAATATAATAAAGCTAAATATAATATTGAACTTGTTAAAGAAAGTGATGATATGATTGTTCTTGCAGCACATAATGGTAATAATTATAATTCTTATTTTGGTAATCTTAAGAATATTTCTTTAGGAGATGATATTAATTATTATTATGGTGGTAAACTTTATAAATATATTTATACTGATCGCTATGAAATTAGAAAGAATGGATATGCTGATATATATAGAAATAAAGATAAAAAGGCTATTGTTTTAGTTACTTGTAAAGATAATAGTGATGATGGTCAGATTATATTTATTGGTTATTTGAGTAGTGTTTCTGATTACTAAAAAGGTGAGGAAGTTTTCCTTGCTTTTTTATATGTATCGTGATAAAATTATTATAGGTGAGAGGTAAGAAATGACTAAAAAAAAGAAAATTAAACTTACAGAACACATATCTTATGGTATTATAGATAATACTATTTATTTATTTCAAGATAATGATTATATTTCTAATGAAGAAATGGAAATATTGGTTAAAAGATTAACTTTAGTTATTGAGGATAATGATGTATCTTATATTAATATTTCTGCTAGAAAGATTGAAGATAGAAAAGAATTTTATCAAAAGTTAGGTTTTTCTTTATCTTATTATGATGTTAACAAACTTAATGTTTTATATGATAATGTTAAGAATAAGATAGATTATAGATGTTATGGAATTATGACAAGAAAAGATTTTTTTGATAAGATTAATAATAATGAAAATAAAGGTAATGAAGATATTGTTATTAAGGATAATTCTGGTTATGTATATAATTTATTTCTTTTATTTGGTGGGATTATACTTCTTTGTTATTTTTGTATTCAAGGGGCTATTTATTTGGTTAAATAGAATGGAGGAAAGATTATGTCATTAGATAGTATATTAGTGATACTTAGAGCGATTATTGATATTTCGCTCGTGTGGATGGTTATTTATTTTATCCTTAAAAATATTAAAAATAATGTTAAAATGATTTTATTGTTTAAAGGAGTTTTTGTTGTTCTTATTGTTAAGATTTTAAGTGATACTTTAAATCTTACAACAATTGGATTACTTTTGGAATATGTTATTATGTGGGGACCTTTAGCTCTTATTATTATATTTCAACCAGAAATTAGAAGTATACTAGAACATATTGGTAGAAAACAATTACTTGGTAGACATAAAGTTCTTACTTTAGATGAGAGAGAAAAACTGGTATATGAAGTAATGGCCGCAGTTGACTATCTTCGTAAGAGTAGAATTGGTGCTTTAATTGTTTTAGAAAGGGATATTAGTTTGAATGAATATATTGAGAGAAGTAAGCCAATATATGCTGATATTTCATCAGAACTTCTTATATCAATATTCTTTCCTAGAAATCCACTTCATGATGGTGGTGTAATTATTCAAGGAAATAAAATTACTTCGGCTGGTGCTGTTTTCCCAATAAGTATTAATAGTAAGATTAGTAAGAAACTTGGTACTAGACATAGAGCTGCAATTGGTATTAGTGAAGAATCTGATGCAGTAGCAGTTGTTGTTAGTGAAGAGACTGGTAAGATATCGATTGCTGTGGGTGGTAATCTTAATTATAATCTTTCTTTAGATGATGCTAGGATGATATTAATTGAAGAACTTAAGCCTAAAAAAGAAGTTTTACTTGATGATGAGTTCGAAGATGAGGAGGAAGATAATAATGAAAGGTCTTAAAAAAATTATTAAAGCAATAAAAAAGTTTTTTAGAAAAATATTTGCTATAATAGATAAAGCTATTATTACTCCAGTTACTAAATTTGGTTTATTTCTTGGTGAAAAGACGGATAAAAATGCTGGTAAGTTTGAAAAATGGTTAAACAAAAGAAATACTTTAGTATTTATTTCATTATTGATGGCATTACTTTTATTCTTTTATGTAGATAATCAAGCTAGTACAGTTATTGATAGTGCTGCGGAAGTTCTTCATAATCAGACGGTTGAGGCTACTTATAATAAAGAGGCTTATGTTATTGAAGGTATTCCAGAAACAGCAGATGTTACTTTAATTGGTAGAACTGTTGATTTGTATCTTGCTAAACAATTGTCTACTGGTAAGGTTAGTGTTGATTTATCTAATTTGAAAGAGGGTACTCATAAGGTTGACTTGAGTTATGAAAGTTCAATTAATTCTGTTACTTATAAGCTTGATCCTTCTTCAATTACAGTTAATGTTTATCCAAAAGTATCACAAACTAAAACGGTTACAATTGATGTTATTAATAAGGATAAATTAGATAGTAAACTTTCTATTCAGTCTGTTACTGTTGATAAAGAAGAGGTTATTATTAAGGGTACAGATGATGCTAAATCTATTCATAATATTGATAAAGTTGCTACAGTTAAAGCATTAGTCGATATTGGAAATATTGTTGATCCTAAGGCTGGTGTTAATACAATAGATAAGGTTAAACTTGTTGCTTATGATAAATATGGTAATGTTGTTGATGTAGAGATTGTTCCAGAAGTAGTAACCGCTACTGTTAATATTGAATCTTATAGTGGTACTGCTAAAATAAAGGTTATTCCTAAAAATATTGATAAAATTGCATTTGGTAAAGCTATTAGTTCCATTACTGCTTCAGTTAATACTATTAATATTTATGGTGATCAAGAGGTTGTTAGCAAATATGGTGAAAGCTATATTCCTATTGAAGTTGATGTAGCAGGTCTTTCTGATGACAAAACATATACAGTTGTTGTTCCTAAACCTGATGGTATTAGAGAAGTGTCAGAGAAGACAATTACAGTTAAGATTAGTTTAGGCAAAGAAGAATCTAAAGAAATAGATGATATTAAGATTGATGCCATTAATTTAGGACCTAATTTGAAGGCTGGTGCAATAGGAGAAAATTCATCAAAGACAACGGTTATAGTTAAGGGTACTAAAGAAGTATTAGATGCTATTGATAGTACAACGATTAAAGCTAATGTTGATTTGTCTGGATTAGGTGAAGGTGAACATACTGTTAATGTTAGTGTTACTGGTGAAGAGGTTAAGGCTAATTACTTTGCTAAAACAACAAAGATTAAAGTTAGAATTACTAAAAGTTAATATCTAGTTTTGACAAGTTTTGTCGAAAGTAATGAAATTATTTTGGTTATGTGTTATCCTTTTATAAAAGGAGGATAAAAAGAATGCCGGGTTATATTTTAGTAGAAGATATATTCGATGAAATGAGTCAAAATATTAGTTATATCAAACTTAATTATTATTTAAAAGAGGGAAGAAAAAGTTAAAATCTTCTTTCTTTTATTTTAATTTTGATGTATAATATTTTATGTGAAGGATGGTTGATAGAGATGGGAAGAAAGAAAAAGCCTGAGATTACTGAAGGTAAATTAGAAAAAATAAATAATAAAGAGAAGGATAGTAGAAGATATAATGTATCAGAAGGTTTTTATTATATTTTAGGGCTTGTTTTAGCATTAGTACTTATATTTGCTACAGAAGAACTTCTTAGTACAGTTAATTATTTGTTTGTGGTTGTTTTTTCAATAATTGCAGTTATTAGAATTATTGGATTTATTATGGATAAAGAATATATTAAGAGAGATTATTCTGGTATTACTATGGGAATTATGTGTTTATGGCTTGCTTTATTTACTTTTAAATATGGTCAATTTTTATTTTTAGAATTACTTCCAGTACTTGTTTCTTTATTACTTTTTTTGATGGGTATTAGTAGTATTATTAAATATTTTGATAAGAAAATAACCGCTAATGCAATAGTTGGTGTTCTTTCAATTATTCTTGGTATTATTCTTATATTTGTTTCGAAGAGTATGATGTATATATTCTTTAAAGTTACTGGTGTTTATATATTTGTTATTATTATTTTAGATTTGATTAATTATAAAAAGTTTAATAACAATCTAGATTAAGTTCTAGGTTGTTTTTTATAAAGTATATTTTTTAATGTTTTAAAAGAAAATTAGTAAAAAATATGTTCAAATGTTTGATTTTGTGATATAATTATAACTTGTGAGAAAAAGAAGGTGTATTTTATGAAAATTAGAAATGTTGCTATTATAGCACATGTAGACCATGGTAAAACTAC
>CAKPAL010000039.1 GCA_934132925.1 uncultured Bacilli bacterium | reverse complement strand
ATTCTTTTTTCTATATCTTCAGTAAGCGGAAGTACTGGAAGAATTGCTGGTTCATATGAACTAGCATATTTGCAAAAGCCTTCGTAGCCCACAGGGTCAGATATAAATGTATAAACAGTTGCATTCAAAGTTCCAGTATGCTTAATCCAAAACATATTTTTATCATAACGATTTCGACAATTCCCAGTTAATTTGGCAGTGTCGCTTAAAGTAAATCTATCAGTATATTTTTCTATTGCTTTTGATTTTATTCCAAAAGGATAATGATTCCAATCTTCTTCTCCTAATAATGTTAACTTCTCGTTCATTTTACCATCTTCTTTTCTTTAGTTTATATCTTTCTATTTTTCTATCATTTACTTTTATACTTTCTATTTCATAGGTTAATTTATATAATTCTCTTAAGATGTTATTTAGATTATTTATTACTTCTATTATTTCTTTTGTATAATCTATATCTAGTGTTATTATTTTATTTAATCGGTCTGTATATTTATTTTGTATATCTGTAGTTTTAATATATGAAGATACTCTATATATTTCATTTAAATATATTTTTGCTAATTTATTTTTACTTTCTTCATAAATATTGTTTATTATATTATTCATACCTAATCTTATTTCTTCAGAGAAATCTTTTGCTATTATTAATCTATTTATTTCTTCTAATAAAGGCATTAATACTTTTCTTATATACAATTCATAGTTATTTACACTTTGATATTTATCTTCTTCTAATCTATTAATTGGTCCTTTAGTATACTCTTTTAAATAATTATATAATTTATAATGGTCTTCTTTAAATATTTTGAGTAATGTATCTTCTACTTTCTTATATTCCGGTAAATAAGTACTTAAAATATGCTTAATAGTTTTTATATCTTTTGATAATTCACTATCTTCTTCAGTTTCAAGATTTCTAACTATTTTTATATAATTTCTAATCATATTTAATATATCAATATATGTTTTACTATCCTGATAATTTTGTTTTAGTATATCTAAAATATCATTTAATTTATTATATACTTCTCTATATAAGACATCTTCATCATATAAAAGTAATCCTTTCTTTCCTTTTAAATCTTCTAAATTACTATTATAGTTATCTATTATATTGTCTACTTCTTTTAATATATCTTTATCACCATAGTAATATTTATTATATTCTTCTATTTCTTTTAATAACTTTTCTAGTTCTTCTATTCTTGTATCTTGTACTTCTTCTTTACCATAATAATTATTTGGTACTTTACTTGGTATTATATCCTTTTTAAAAGTACTATTTAAGAACTCATATATATCTGTTGCATAAAAACAATCAAAACAAGACTTTGTAGCATATGTAGGTACATAGCATATGACATCTTTAGATAAGGCATCACTAGATATATCAGATAGTAACCATTTAATCGGAGTTACTTCTATCCAATATGCTTCTCCTTTATTGATTTTTTTACCATTAGATAACTGCCTATTATATACTGATGTTATTTCAGGTATCATACGAACATATTTTTTTCCTTTATAGATATACTCTTCTAGTTTCTTTATTTTTTTTAATATTGAGTAGGTATATTCTTTTCCTGTTTTAGTTAATTCTTTATTATAAAAATGATACTCTAGTTCTGCACTTATAATACTACCTGCAACATTTGTTGGATATTCTCCATACTCAATTTCATATCTAGTGTAATCTCTATTCTCATATTTAAAATATTTTTTATTTATTATATTTTTTTCATCTAATACATTATTTAAATCTTTTATTAAAGGACGAGTACCATATTTTATTCCTGTTGATTCATATATTGATTTTTCTATCAAACTTTTTTCTTCAACAAGATAATCTACACTATCAATAGAAGAATATATTTCAATAAAACGAAAATTATTTTGTTTTCCATATATGCTGGACCACCATTCGGATAAAGATATATTTGGATTTTGTAATAATACAAAATCAGTAGTCTCACTTCTATAATAGCCATAGCGGCCATCGTAGTTATTTAATTCTTTTTTACCTGGAACTGTTATTAACATAGCACATCACTCCTTAAAAGTATTATTTATGATATCATAAAAGGTCCTTAAAAGCAATAAAATAGAATAAAAATGTTAAATAACATTGACAACAAAACAAACCTATGATAAGATTAATACAGAAATCAGCGGTCGCGGTGACTTTTCACTACGGCTGCTGATTTTCTTATACATAAATAAAGAAAGAGTAAATAATATTATAATTACTACTCTACTCCATCTATACAATTATCATATATCAACCTTTTGCATTAATATAATTAAAAATCAATTAATATTTTATTTACATTCACTATTTAGTTTTTTTATTCTTTTCATATAACCACTTTGCTCAAACACTTTTTTACATTCTCTACTAACACTTTGATAATCTTTTTCAGTATGCCAACTTTCATTTGTTAATTCTTCATTTACTGCATTTAAATGTTGTAAATGGCCATTATAAAGTTTCTTTAATGACTTAGTATTTATTTTTTCTCTTATATACTTTAAAGTATATAGAAAATATTTTCCATTTTCTGTAAAGAAATCACTTTCCATTTCACCTGATTCATAATAATCATAACCAAATGATTTAGGTTTTTCTGGCTCAAAATCTTCATCACAATAAAATGTTCTTTGTTCTTCCCAAATAACAAATATTTTCTTTTCTGCTATTAATCTTTCTATTTCTTCAATAGTATAATAATGTTCATCATCAATTTTAAAGTCTTTAGTATAAAGGATTTTTAGGCTTATTCCTGCAGTATCATCCCAAAAATCAATATCTTCTAGTTCTGCATTTGTTGGGAAAAATAGCTCCATTGTAGTCAAAATAGTATCATCACCTACATACTCTATATTATTTGCCTTTCCTATAATTTTATAGTAGTCCTCTTCATCCCATTCAATAAATGCAATTTCTTCCAACATATCATAGAACTCTTTATCTGTTATACTTCTTCTGTTATCAATTACATTTTTACAATCTTCTGCTCCTTTTACTAGTTTTTCAAACTCTTTTTTTATTCTAGTAAAATCTACTTCTTTTCCTCCTCTATAATTGTTAACCAAATCTTCTAATTCCCCAAATAATTCTCTTTTAAGTAAATCAATATACATAAATAAAACCTCCTAATTTAATTTATATATATTATAGCACCTTAACTTTAATATTACAACACTATCTTTATTTTCAAGGTAATTTACAAATATATATAACTATGCTATAATATATAACTACAAGGAGAGATATTATGAAAATTAGGGAATTAAAAGAAAATGAACCACTAAAGGTAATTGAAGTAACAAAAAGTTTTCCTGCTTGGCAAGATCCAAGCAATGGTAAAATAGATAAGGAAGCAAAAGGTTTTGAAGACAAACGTATTAAAACAATAATAATCACTGATGGTGAAATTGAAAAACAAACTGAAGAAACTACACAAGATATAAATGAATTTTATATCGGTAAATCTAAATATCATATGACTGTAGACACTTTGAAAACAAAAAATATATATTTTAAAAATTATAGTTATGTTATAACCTATTTATTAGCAAAAGAATTTATGGTTAAAGGCAGTGTTGCAGGTTGGTTTGATGTTATTAAAGATGTTTCGGTTCATATAGAAAACAAAAAAGACAAAAAACAATTAAGAGAAGCAAAGAAAGTTATTAAAGAAATTAATAACCTTAATAGTCATATTGATTATTCATCACTATTTGGAATGATATTATCACAATCTACAAAATCAGAAAGATTTGAAACAGAAGAAATATCAAAAAATATATATACTTTAAAAAGAACTAAATAAATAACACATAAGTTTAGAGACAATTAAGGCTCTAAACTTTTTTCTAATGACCTTAGGCATTAGAAAACCTAGAGTGACTACAGGCACGAAAGGAAAAAGAAAAAGTAGATTAATCTACTTCTCTAATAATATAGTTACTGGGCCATCATTTACTAATGATACTTTCATATCAGCACCAAAGATGCCTGTACCAACTTCTATTCCTTTTTCTCTTAATTTATTATTAAACTCATCATATAATAATGTAGCTTTATCTCCACTTAAGGCTTTTATATAAGACGGTCTTCTACCTTTAGAAGCATCTCCATATAGAGTAAATTGACTTATAGATAAAATATTTCCATTAATATCTAATAAACTTTTATTCATAATATCATTTTCATCCTCAAATATTCTTAAATTAATAACTTTATCTACCATCCAATCTATCTCTTTAGAACTATCTCCTTCAGTAAAACCTACTAGTAACATTAAACCTTTATCAGACTTACCTACTATCTTATTATCTACTTCAACACTGGAATTAATAACTCTTTGTACTACTACTCTCATTATATTACCTCTCTTTCTACTTTCTGAACAAAATTTAAATTTAATAAATCATTCATAAATTTTTCTAATATATCTTTATTTCCTACTATTACAGTCATTCTATATACTTTATATTCACTTTTATTAATAGTAGCTATACTATCTATAATAATGTTATTAGCGGATGCTTTAGTTATTATATCTAATAAATTATCATAAGTATTTGTATATACTAATATATCTGATGGATATTTTTTATCTTTTAAAGTATTCCATTTAACATTAATTAATCTTTCATCAGTATCAGTAATATTATGACAATTAATTCTATGTACTGTAATACCTGAACCTCTAGTTATATAACCAATAATATTATCTCCTGGTATTGGTTTACAACAACTACTTAAACTTGTTTTTATCTCACTAATACCTTCAACTAAAACATCATTATTACTATTTGTTTCTTTATAATAAGTAGTTTCATTTATTTTAGTAGCTATATCTATATCTTTCTTTTCAGTATTGTTACTAGTAATTATTTTAATGATCGATGCTGGAGTATTTTTACCAGTAGCAATATTGATATAAATATCATTAACATCATTTAGTTTAAGTTCATTTAAGATAATTTCAATATTCTTATTAGATAAAAATTCATTAATACCAATATTTTCTTTTCTAAGTTCTTTCTCTAATAATTCAGTTCCTTTTTCGATATTTTCATCTTTTTCTAGTTTGCTATAATAACTTTTAATTTTATTTTTAGCTCCTGTTGTAACAACGAAGTTAAGCCAATCTTTGCTTGGTTTAACAGCATTATTAGTATTTACTTTAATAATATCTCCTGTTTTTAGTTTATAGTCTAATGTTACTATATTATCATTAACAATAGCTAGAGATACATGATCTCCTACTTCACTATGAACTTTATAAGCAAAATCTACTGGAGTGGAATCTTTAGGAAGTTCTATTACATCACCTTTTGGTGTATAAACATATATAACATCATTAGTTAAAATATCTTTTTTTACTGAAGAAATAAACTCTTCTGGATTGTTTGCTTCTTCATTTAATTCGATGATATTTCTGAATATTTGTAGTTTTTGTTCCATAGCATCTTTAGAAGATTTTTCTCCATCCTTATGTTCCTTATATGACCAATGTGATGCTATACCATATTCTGCTATTTTATCCATTTCATAAGTTCTTATTTGAATTTCAAATAAGTTACCATCTATCCCAAAAACAGTTGTATGTAGTGATTGATACAAGTTAGTTTTTGGCATAGCAATATAATCTTTAAATCTTTTTGGTACTGGCTTATATTTAGAATGAATAAGTCCTAGGGCTAAATAACATTCTTGCTCAGTATCTACGAATACTCTAAGGGCTAATATATCGTAAATATCATCAAATCTTTTACCTTTAGACATTTTATTATATATGCTATAAATACTTTTACTTCTTCCTTTTATTTCATGAGGAATATTATGTTCATTTAATAAATCCGATACTTCTCCTATCATCTTACTGATAGCGGCATCACGTTCTGACTTTTTTTGGTTAAGTTTTTCAACTATATCAAAATAAGCATCAGGCTTTAAATAACGAAGCGATAAGTCTTCTAATTCACTTTTGATTTTATATATACCTAGTCTATGAGCAACAGGAGTTAATATTTCTAATGTTTCTTTGGCTTTTTTCTTCTGTTTTTCTACTGATAAAACATTGATAGTTCTCATATTGTGAAGCCTATCTGCTAGTTTGATGATAATAACACGAGGATCCTCTGATAGACCAACTAGAATCTTTCTTTGATTTGCGGCACTTGCTTCAGAATCGGAAGAGAAGTTTAATTTATTAATTTTGGTTACGCCATCTACTAATAAGGCCACTTCGGTGCCAAATAATTTTTCAATTTCTTCTTTAGTGGCATCAGAGTCCTCTATTGTATCATGAAGAAGAGCAGCAGCCATACAAGAAGCATCTGCAGATATCTCAGTTAATATTAGTGCTACATTTAATGGATGAAGAATATAATCATCTCCAGATATTCTTTTTTGTCCAAAATGTTTTTTTTCAGCATAATCATAGGCTTTTCTTATTAAAGCAATATCTTCTTCATTATCATTATATTTTTTAAATCGTTCGATTAAATCATCGATAGTTATATTAATTGTTTTTTTACTCATATTAATGCCTCCATTTTATTATATTAATTAGGCTTACAAGGTTGTCCTGTAAGCCTATATATATATTAGCAATTAATTCCTTTTATTTGCATTTCTTCTTTCTCTTCTTTTACTTTTTTAACTTTTGGCGTTTTTGATAATCTCCTACCTTCTAGAATTAACCATAGGCTATTGGATATATATATTGAAGAGAAGACGCCTGCTATAAAGCCTACTAATAAAGCAATGTTAAAGTTTAATATTTCATGTGAACCAAGTACAATTAGACATATAATTGGTACAATTGTTGTAGCAGTGGTCATAAGTGATCTAAAGAAAGTTAATCTTACAGAATCATTAACTAATTCAGGTAAGTCTTCTTTTTTAGTTATGTTTCTTTCTTTATAATTTCTTCTTATCATATCGAAGGTTACAATAGTATCGTTAATTGAATAACCAATTATAGTAAGGATAGCTGCGATAAAGACAGAGTCTATTTGTAATTTAAATATACCAAAGAATATTATAGTAATTAAAGCATCATGTATTAAAGCAATAATTCCGCTTATAGCATAATTAAATCTAAATCTAAAACTTACATAGATAATAATTCCAATTAATGATATTAATACTGCTAATAT
>CAKPAL010000038.1 GCA_934132925.1 uncultured Bacilli bacterium | reverse complement strand
CTAAATATTCATAAGCCTTATCAGTAACAACTCTACCTCTAGCAGTTCTCTTTAAATAACCCTGTTGTAATAAATAAGGTTCATATACATCCTCAATAGTAGAAGCCTCTTCTCCAATCGAAGAAGCAAGAGCCTCTAATCCTACTGGACCACCATTAAATCTTTCTACTATAGCCAAAAGTAAATTATAATCCGTATCATCAAGACCAGTTTTATCAACTTTTAATCTATTTAATGAACTATCCAATATCTTTTCATTAATAATACCATCACCATATACCAAAGCAAAATCCCTAACTCTCTTAAATAACCTATTAGCAATTCTCGGAGTACCCCTACTTCTCTTAGCTAGTTCTCTAGCAGCATCATCCGTAATAGGAGTATCAAGTACTCTAGAAGTTCTCTTAACAATCTGATATAATTCATCCTCTGTATAAAAATTAAGTTTAGAGATAATACCAAATCTATCCCTTAATGGACTAGATAAATCACCCGCTCTAGTAGTAGCTCCTACTAAAGTAAAATGTGGTAAATTAATCTTAATATTTCTAGATGAACCATCACTACCTACAATAATATCTAAGTAAAAGTCTTCCATTGCTGGATATAAAATCTCTTCGATATATCTAGGTATTCTATGAATTTCATCAATAAATAGAACATCTCCCTCTTCTAAAGTAGAGAGTATTGCCGCTAAGTCCCCACTCTTCTCAATCGAAGGCCCACTAGCAGTCTTAATATTAGTACCAAGTTCATTAGCAATAATATAAGCAAGAGTAGTCTTACCAAGACCAGGAGGGCCATATAACAATATATGATCTAATGTCTCTCCTCTCATAACTGAAGATTTAATAAATACTTCCAAATTTTCTTTAATCTCACTTTGACCAATATACTCACTCAAAGTAAGAGGTCTAATTGTCAAATCCTTATCCTCTTTCAATTCTTCACTACTCATTATTCTTTCATTCATCTATTCCCCCTCCTTGTATATTGTCTTATACAAATCTTTTGGACTATTAACAGTATCCTCCACATCAATTTTAGGTAAATCATCTTTAGAAGCAAGACCAAAATAATCCAAAAACTCATCAGTTGTTTTATATAAAATAGCTCTACCAGGAGCATCAGATCTACCACATTCTTTAATTAAACCCTTAGCAAGTAATCTTCTCATCACATAAGTAGATTCTACCCCTCTTAAAGCATCAACATTTCCTCTTGTAATAGGCTCATTATAAGCAATAATAGCCAAAACTTCCAATGCTGACTGTGATAAATTATTCGAAGTAGGTTCTTCTAATAATCTTTGATAATATTCTTTATGTTCCTCTCTTGTCGTAAGTTTTATCGTATTACCTAAGAAATTAATTCTAAATCCTCTCTTATTATCATCATAATAATTCTTTAATTTAAGTACTACACTCTTAGCCTCATCCTCATCTATTTCCAATATTCTTTCTATATCTTTTAAAGTAAGTCCAATATCACCTTGAACATATAAAAGTCCTTCTACTACACTTTCCATCTTAATTCCTCAATTCTATTAATATTTTATCAAAATTCCTATCTTGACTTATTACTACTGATTTTTCCTTAACCATCTCTAATATCGATAAAAAAGTAACTACCACTACTGGTCTATTATATTCCTCAAATAATTCTTCTAAATAAGCCTTCTTCTTTACTTTTAATATATTTCTAATATTATTCTTTCTCTCTTTAACTGAATACTCTTTCCTAGCAATAGTAGTCTCAAGTGGTTTTTCTTCTTCTTTTCTCTCTAAAAATCTTTTAAAAGCCTCAATCAAATCATCTACTGATGCTTCTCCTACTAAAGTATTATCTACATAATTACTAACTTTTTCCGGAGCCTTAATATAAATCTTCTTTCTTTCCTCTTCAAGTTCTTTAAATACCGGTGTCATTTCTTTATATCTTTTATACTCTATCAATCTATTAATTAAATTCTCCCTTGTTATTTCTTCATCTTCTACCTCTTCATCATCTTTCTTAACAACAGGTAAAAGAGATTTCGATTTTAAATACATAAGTTCTGAAGCCATAACTAAATAAGAAGCCGCTATATTAATATTTAACTCTTCTTCCCTCTTTATATATTCTAAATATTTATCAGTTATTTCTTCCACCTTTATATCAAGTATATCTATATTAGCCTCTTTAACTAAATGTAATAACAAATCTAAAGGTCCCTCAAAATTATCTATTGATATATAATCCATATATCCACCATCCTAATTAATTATATCATGTATTTTACCATTAGTAAATAAAGAACCTTTAATAAAAGCCTTGATTTTCTAACAAAATTAATGTATCATATACATTATCAGTAAAGATATAATCATTAATTTGTAGTCACAATGGTTACATATTTTTACTACATGAAGTATTATAATAAAATAACAGGAGGAATATTATGTTAGAAGGAAGAAAAATCATATCTCTTGGTATACCAGATGATATTTTTAATGAAGTAGAAGAAGTAACTAGAGCACTTTTTGAATATAAAAACCCTAATAAATTAAATTGGAATAAATCTTATGAAGATGTTTTAATTAAGTTAGGAAAAAAAGATAAACTA
Organism: uncultured Bacilli bacterium; assembly: GCA_934132925.1. Lineage (GTDB taxonomy): Bacteria > Bacillota_I > Bacilli_A > RF39 > UBA660 > CAG-302. Next base: position 4,742 of record CAKPAL010000038.1, on the reverse strand, counting down.
AAAGATTATCGACTACTAACTTTTGTAATAAGAAGAATAACCGAATATGGTTACGATATTTATGATACTCCATTTAGATTAGAAGCTTTTAGATAATTAAAGAACTTCAGATTATTGAGATTGACAAATGTCAATCTCTTTTTTATATATAAAAATAACTATACATTTCCTGCATAGTCATTTTATCATTCTATTTATGCACTAAAACCTTACTACCAGCCTCTACATTATCATAAATAGTTCTAGCTACATCATCAGGTAAGTTTACACAGCCATGACTACCACTATTGATGTAGATATCACCGCCAAAAGTATCTCTCCAATCAGCATCATGTAGTCCAATACCACCATCAAATGGCATCCAGTAATCAACATGTGAACAATAATCACTACCTCTTAAGTAAGTATCTTTCTCTTTATAAGTAATACCAAAATATCCTATTCTAGTTGGTGTAGAAGTCTTACCAGTTACTGTATCACTAGAAACTACTAAACTACTATCAACATACATATTAACTATTTGATCACTAATATCAACTTCAACAAATAAACTAGGTAACATCTCATAACTATCATTATAAATATAACCATACACAAAATCATTTACTCCTCTGTAGTAGCAGACTTCAGTCATATTACCATTATTATTAATAACACTTACTTTTTGATACTTATCAATATAATCTATTTCTATCATATTAATATCATATAAAGGTGTATCATATAAAACATAAGCAAAATTATTTACTTCTACTACCTCATAATCATTACCTTGAGAAGGAATAGTATTATCTTCTTTATTAATATTCATATCATCTCCAATATTTGTATCCTCTATTGGTAATACATTTTCTTCAATTACTTTATCGTCATTAACTACATCATCAATAACTTCACTATCATTATCATTATCACCATCACTATCATAATCTTCAATAGTGTTAGGTATATTGTTAGTACCATTGTCATCGTTTTTATCCCTTAATGAACATCCCCCAGCAGTCATTAATATCGTACCTGCTAGTAGACCACTAATAATTCTATTCTTTATTTTATTCATATAACTTTTCCTCCTTACAAATATACCTACTATTATATCATTTAAAATAAATAAATCAATATCAAAAAAGAACTAACCATTACAATTAGTTCTCTATATAATAATTTATCTATAATATTTCTCTCTCAAAACTAATCTTTAAGCATCTTTTTATATCTAGTAAACTCTGCATCATCATCAAGATCAGTTTCTGCTAAAAGTTTAAATAAATCTTTTTGTTTCTTATTTAATTTAGAAGGAATAATAACATTAACAATAACATACATATCACCTTTTTTACCATTAATATCACTATCTATTCCTTTCCCTTTAAGCCTCAATTTAGTACCATTCTTAGTACCATCAGGAATTGTTATAACAGCGGTCCCATATAAAGTAGGTATCTCCTTCTTACAACCTAACACTGCTTCTGTAATCGTAAGTGGTACGGTAATATATACATCATTGCCATCTCTTTCATAAAAATTATCTTTTTTAACAGCAAATTCGATATATAAATCCCCTGGATCACCACCATTAACACCAGCCTCACCTTTACCAGCAAGCCTAATTCTATTACCAGTATCAATACCTTTAGGAATGGTAACAGTAAGTATTTTCTTTTTAACTACCTTACCTTTTCCCTTACAACTAGTACATATTTTATCAAATGAAGAACCAGTACCACCACAATGAGGACAAGTTGTTCTAGATAAGAATGATCCAAACATTGTACTTTGTTGACGAGTTACTGTTCCAGAACCCTTACATTCTGGACAAGTATGTTTATCAAAACCACCTTCACCATGACACTCATCACAAACATCTTCACATTCTACTTCAATATCCCTCTTACTACCATGAACAGCCTCATCAAAAGTAACAGTCATTCTATACAATAAATCATCACCATGTTGTTTTCTACTTCGACCACCTCGTGAAGAACCTGTACTAAAACCAAAATTCTTAAGTACCTCTTCCATAATGTCGCCATAATCACCAAAATCAAAACCATCAAAACCAGAAAAACCACCTTGTGAATTAGTAAAGGCACTATGACCAAATTGATCATATTGTTTCCTTTTATTCTCATCAGACAATACTGCATAAGCTTCTTGGCACTCTTTAAATTTTTCAGCTGCATTTTCCTCTTTAGATACATCGGGGTGATACTTCTTAGCTAATTTTCTAAATGCTGATTTAATTTCTTCTTGACTAGCAGTTTTCGGTACACCAAGTACCTCATAATAATCTTTTTTATCCATAATCTCCTCCAAGTACAAGTATAAAGCTCTAGGAAGCTAGAGCTTTTACTTTATTATTTTTCTTCAAATTCAGCATCTACTACATCGTCTTTTTTATCTTCTTCTTTTGTACTATCTTCAGTATTAGTATTTTGACTTTCTTTAGCAGCACTTTCATAAACCTTAGTAGCAAGCGCATTAGCCTTTTCTAATAGTTTATCTTTAGCTTCAGTGATTTCTTTAGCATCTTCGCCTTCCATAGCTTTCTTAGTCTTTTCAATTAACTCTTCAGCTTCTTTCTTATCACTATCAGATACTTTATCACCAAGATCTTTAATAGCCTTTTCAGTCATATTAATAATTTGTTCTGCTTCATTCTTAGCATCTGCTAATTCTTTCTTCTTAGCATCTGCTTCTTTATTTTTTTCTGCTTCTTTCATCATTTTATCAATTTCTTCATCGCTTAATGTATTAGTAGCAGTAATAGTAATAGATTGTTCTTTTTTAGTACCTAAATCTTTTGCTTTAACATTAACAATACCATTAGCATCTATATCAAATGTAACCTCAATTTGTGGTACTCCTCTAGGTGCAGGTGGAATGTTAGTTAATTGGAAGTTACCAAGGGTCTTATTATCGTTAGCCATTGGTCTTTCACCTTGTAATACATGAATATCAACAGCAGGTTGATTATCAGCAGCAGTACTAAATACTTGACTCTTACTAGTAGGAATTGTAGTATTTCTAGGAATTAATGTTGTCATTACTCCACCTAATGTTTCAATACCAAGTGATAATGGTGTAACATCAAGAAGTACGATATCATTAACATCACCAGTTAATACTCCACCTTGAATAGCAGCTCCCATAGCAACAACTTCATCAGGGTTAACCTCTTTAGAAGGTTCTTTACCTAATTCTTTCTTAACTAGTTCTTGTACACATGGAACCCTCGTAGAACCTCCTACTAATAAAACTTTATCGATATCTTTAGCAGTTAAACCAGCATCTTTTAAAGCTTTTCTTACTGGTTCAGTAGTAGACTCTACTAAATCACTAATTAAGTCTTCAAATTTAGCTCTAGTTAAACTCATATTTAAATGAATTGGACCATCTTCGCCTTGTGAAATAAATGGAAGAGATATTTCAGTAGTAGTCATACCACTAAGATCTTTTTTAGCCTTTTCAGCAGCATCTTTAACTCTTTGCATAGCCATTTTATCTTTAGTTAAATCAACACCACTCTCTTTCTTAAATTCACTTACAATGTAATCCATAACTCTTTCATCAAAGTCATCTCCACCTAAATGGTTATTACCACTAGTAGATTTAACTTCAAATACACCATCACCTAATTCTAGAATAGATACATCAAATGTACCACCACCTAAGTCATATACAAGTACTGTTTGGTTTTTATCTTGTTTATCTAGACCATAAGCAAGAGCTGCAGCAGTTGGTTCATTGATAATTCTCTCTACCTCTAAACCAGCAATCTTACCAGCATTCTTAGTAGCTTGTCTTTGAGCATCATTAAAATATGCAGGTACTGTAATAACAGCCTTATTAACAGTTTCTCCTAAGTATGCTTCAGCAGTCTTCTTAAGATCTCCTAATATCATAGCGGATACCTCTTCAGGAGAATATTCTTTTCCGTTAGCGGATACTTTTTCACTAGTACCCATTTTTCTTTTAATTGAAGATATAGTATCTTTATTAGTTACCATTTGGTTTTTAGCCTTTTGACCAACAATTATATCTCCATTTTTAAATGCTACTACTGATGGAGTAGTTCTCATACCCTCAGGGTTAGTAATAACTTTTGCTTCACCTCCATCATATACAGCAACACAACTATTAGTTGTTCCTAAATCTATTCCTATAATTTTACTCATATTTATCATTTCCTTTCTTATTTATCATCATCAAAGTCATGAATAACTTTAATGTTCTTTTCTTTATTTATATTTTCCTCTTTTTTATTCCTTTTAATATTCATGTATAATAGATAGCTAAATAATGCCACTAATATAACAGGAAGTAACCATATCACAAACTTAACAGCAAGAACTGCTAGTATTATTGATATAATAATATATATTATTTCTTTTATAGTATCTTTATTCATATTACTCATTTACCTTTACCATAGCGGTCCTAAGTACTCTATCTTTATACATATAACCCTTTTGTAACACTACTGTTACAACTCCTGATTCTTTAGTTTCATCATGATCAATAACAACAGCTTGCTCTAGTGCTGGATCAAATTCCTTACCTAAACAATCAATTTCTTTTACTTCAAACTTTTCAAGCAAATCTTTTATCTGCTTATACATAAGCTTAAAGCCTTCCAAGAACTTAGATACTTCATCTTCTAAATTATCATCATCCATACCTATTGCTCTTTCAAAGTTATCTAAGATAGGAAGAAAACCTTTTAAAATATCTTCTTCAGC
>CAKPAL010000037.1 GCA_934132925.1 uncultured Bacilli bacterium | reverse complement strand
GCTTATATATTAATACAACAAAAAACTACTGGGGTTTAGAATATATACAACCACAATAGTTTTGTCTATATAAATTATATTTATTAGATAGTAAGATGGAAGATTTATATCCATCCTTTTTCTTAAAGTCAGAATACAACCATTTAATATTGTACTTGCCCTGAAGTTCTTCACCGATTTCATTAATCCACATAGCATTCTTATATGGGCTAACTGAAAGAGTAGTACAAAAGTAATCAAAATTATTATTAGCAGCGATTTCCGCTGTTTTTTCCATTCTCATTCGGTAGCAGACCATGCACCTTTTACCTCGTTCTGGTTCATTTTCTAATCCCTTGATAAGAGCATCGTAGTGGTCATTATCATAATCACAGTCCATAATATCAACCTTATTAATTTTATCAATTTCATTAATAAGTTTTATTTGCTCTTCTTTTCTTTTTAAATATTCATCATAAGGAAATATATTAGGATTATAATATAAAATAGTAATATCAAAGTATTTAGTCAAATAACTAATAACATAACTACTACAAGGTCCGCAACAACTATGTAATAATAATCTTTTTTTATCCTTAATACCATTCAATATTTCCTCACACATATTACTATAATTATTAATCATAAAAATCACACCTCACACAAGCAAAAATATTATAACATAGTTTCAACTATTTTTACATACATAATTTGAAATTACAATAAATTACTTTACAAAAAAAGCCTTTTGTTATATAATTATATTGGCTTTTTGTAAGGAAGTGAGAGATATGACTTATATCAATAATGAAGTAGTTAATGAAATAAGAAACAAAACAGATATTGTTGATGTAATTTCCAAATATGTTAACCTTACAAAAAAAGGAAAAAATTACTTTGGTGTTTGCCCATTTCATGATGATCACTCTCCAAGTATGAGTGTTAGTCCTGATAAACAAATATATACTTGTTTTTCTTGCGGTGCCAGTGGCAATGTATTTACTTTTGTAGCAGACTATGAAAAGATATCATTCTACGAAGCAGTTAGATTACTTGGAGAAAAAGCAGGTATTGAAGTAGGGGGAAGTATCACTTCCGATGCAAAAAAAGACGATTATTTTGATATATATAACATTGCAAATAAATTTTATCAAAATAGCCTCTTTACCAATTTAGGTAAAAACGCTATTGAATATTTAGAAAAAAGAAATATAGATAAAGAAACAATAAAGAAATTTGGAATAGGTCTTTCTATTCAGAAAGTATCACTTACTGATTATTTAGTAAATAAAAAGTACAGCATAGATAAGCTTATTGATTGCGGAATTACCAATGATAATGGTCATGATATATTCATCAATAGAATTATGTTTCCTATTTATGATTTAAATGGTAATCCTGTAGCCTTTTCTGGTCGAATATACAACACTAGAGATACCGCTAAATATGTAAATACTAAAGAAACAGATAAGTTTAAAAAAGGAAAAATATTATATAATTATCATATAGCTAAAGAGCAACTTAAGAAAAATGATAGTATCATCATAATGGAAGGTCAAATGGATGTCATTAGAGCCAGTACCATTGGAATTAATAATTGTATTGCCACGATGGGAACAGCTCTTACTAAAGACCATAAAAATATAATTAGAAATATGGCCAATACCATTATCTTATGTTTTGATGGAGATGCTGCTGGAGAAAAAGCTACAATCAGTGCCATAGAACTACTTGAAGATACTGATACTAATATAAAAATAGTTAGACTACCTGATAATATGGATCCTGATGAATATATTCTAAAAAATGGAAAGGATTCATTTTTAGCCCAAATTAAGTCCGCTAGTAGTCTTATAGACTATAAAATGGAACTACTAAAAAAAAGTAAAGATTTTAGTAACATCAAAGATGTATCATCTTATATCAATAGTGCTCTAAAAGAATTAGTAAACGAAAAGGATGATATTATCATTGAACTTAATTTAAAAAAAATTAGTGATAATTTCAATATTGAATATAAAACTATCAAAGATAAATATAATAAATTAATAAAAAACAAAAAAATTATTATTAAAGAAATAAAACCTAAAAAAAATTATAATAAATATGATATGGCTGAAAACTATCTTATTTATTATATGCTTAAAGATACAAAAGTGCTGAATATGGTTGAAAATAGAGTAGGCTATTTTCCAAATAAAAATATTCGCGAATTATCTAATGAAATTATTTACTATTTTCATAAATATGGTATAATAAATGTTGCTGATTTTATTAGTTATATATCTGATCGAGAGGAAATACGAAAGACCCTCCAAGATATTATTGCTATGAATATAAAAGAGGACTTTCAAGAAAAAGAAATAGAAGATTATATTTTTGTTGTAAATGAGTATCATAAAGAAGAGAGAATTAATAATTTAAACAAAAAATTAAAAGAAGAGAAAGATCCATTAAAGCAGGCAGAAATATCAATGGAGATTATGAAAATAAGGGGAGGAAGTAAAAATGGTATCAGAAATTAAAGATTTTGAACAAAGAAAAGAAAACTTAATAAAGAAGGGTAAAGAACTAGGCTTTATTACTTATGAAGAACTAGCAGAAGAGTTAAAAGGGCTTGAGATAGGAAGTGACCTATTAGATGAATTATATAATGCCCTTATGGAAAATGACATCAGCGTTGTATCAGAGTCTGATTTAGACGATGATGGCGAAGAAGATGCTGGTGGAGATTTAGAAGATATCTTAAAAGATAATAATATAGCAAAAGAACTTACTATCAATGACCCAGTTAGAATGTATCTAAAAGAGATAGGTAAAATAAGCCTTCTTTCGCTTGAAGAAGAAACAGAATTATCTGAAAGAATTGCAAATGGTGATGAGGATGCTAAAAATAGATTAGCAGAATCTAACCTAAGATTAGTAGTTTCCATTGCCAAAAGATATGTTGGTAGGGGAATGCTTTTCCTTGACCTAATTCAAGAAGGAAATATTGGTCTTATGAAAGCTGTAGAAAAATTCGATGCTAATAAAGGTTATAAATTCTCTACTTATGCTACTTGGTGGATTAGACAAGCCATTACTAGAGCTATTGCAGATCAAGCAAGAACAATTAGAGTTCCAGTTCATATGGTTGAAACAATAAATAAACTATCTAGATTTCAAAGACAACTTACACTTGAATTAAATAGAGAACCTACTGATGAGGAATTAGCAGCTAAAATGGGAATGAGTCCAGAAAAAATAAGAGAAGTTATTAAAATAGCACAAGATCCCGTTTCTTTAGAAACTCCTATCGGAGAAGAAGAAGATTCACATTTAGGTGATTTCGTTCCTGATGAGAGTAATATGTCACCAGAAGACTTTACCATTCATGAAATGCTAAAAGAAGAAATTAGTGATGTTTTACTTACATTAACAGAAAGAGAAGAACAAGTACTTAGACTTAGATTTGGTCTTGATGATGGCTCATCTAAAACATTAGAAGAAGTTGGTCAAATGTTTGGAGTAACAAGAGAAAGAATTAGACAGATTGAAGCTAAAGCATTAAGAAAATTAAGACATCCATCTAGAAGTAGAAAATTAAAGGATTTCTTAAATGAGTAAGTTATCTAAAAGATTAGAAGTAGTTGCTAGTTTTATAGATGATAAAGATAAATCCGTGATTGATATAGGTTGTGATCACGGACTTTTATCTATATATTTAGCTGAAAAATATAAAAATATAAAAATTATTGCTAGTGATGTTAATGATAATGCTTTAGAATCTGCTAGAAGAAATGTATCTAAATATAAGTTAGAAGACAGAATAGATATTAGACTTGGTAGTGGTATATCAGTTATCAAAGAAAGTGATCATATTGATACTATTGTAATTGCAGGTATGGGAGCAAACACCATTATAGGCTTTCTCAAATATTCTAAAGACAAACTAAAAGATGTAAACAAAATTATCATTCAAAGTAATACTGATTTATATTTCTTAAGGAAAAATATGATTAGTATTGGCTACTATATCGCTGATGAAAAACTAGTTCTTGATAAAGGTAAAATATATACAGTTATTATGTTTAAGCAAGGTAAAAAAAGATATAACTACCGTGAATTATATCTAGGACCAATATTAATTTCTAGTAGCGGTTCACTTTTCAAGGAAAAATGCCAGAAAGATCTTATCGTAAATGAAATGATTTTAAATAACATTAAGTCAGGTCATTTCTTCTATAGACAAAAATTAAAGAAAAATATTAAAATTCTAAAAGATATTACCAAAACAAATTAAAAAGAGTAGGTTCAAAAAGTCTACTCTTTATCTTTTTTTTCTTCTTTTTTAGTTTTAGATAATTTATCATTTATTTCAGTAGTATTCTTACAAATAGTTAAAAGAATTAAAGAAAATTCAAAACCAATTCTAGCAAGTAAATTTCCTAAAATTAATTGAAGTAAGAAGCCTATAAAACTTATTGATATCAATGAGAATGATGATAAAGTAATATATAATGCTACAATAATATATAATACTTTAAGTAATGTCTCCAATAACATATTTTTAAATGTAAAGAAGTCATATAACCATTTCATAAAACCAGTAAATTTGTGTTCATTTTGCTTTGTAAATATCAAAAAGTATAATACAATACCTCCAACTATAGCAAGTACCAATGATACTATCATCCATACTCCAGCAGCGGCCACGCTACCAAGACCAAGGCTATTAGTATAGCTATTTCCTCCTAAAAGATCATTTACCATGATTTTACCTCCTTTTATTAAGTATATCATTAAATTTAAATAAAAGAAATAAAATTTGTTCTATATTATTTCTTTTGACATATCTTTTATTGAAAGGAAGAGTGATTATGAAACAGATTGTACCATTTAAGAAAGAATTACCCTTTAAAACAAAAGTTAGTGAGATTACCTCTATATCATTAGAAAGAGAAATTAATGTCCTAGAAGATGCTGTCATTACAGGTGTTTTTCATATAACTGGAGATTATAAAATGAATGAAGGGTCTATTAACCGCGAGGAGTTTTCATTTGATTTACCATTTGATATTACCTTAGATCCAAGATATGATATAGATAGTGTTAAATCAGATATAGAAGACTTCTATTACGATGTAATAAATGAAGATACACTAAAAGTAAATATTGATTTGTATATTGAAGCTGAATACAAAGAGGAAACCACACCAGCTGTTGAAGAAGAACAAGAAGAAGTAAGAACAACTACTGAAGAAATGCCACTAGAGGATACACCAATTCCAATAATTAGCGGTACATTAGAAAAGGAAGAAAAAATTATGAAAAATATTAAAGAAGAAGATATTGTTGAAAACACTAAACAAGAAAAAATTACTTCAAGCACCATCAAAGAAGAGCGAGATGATGATGGTATAACAGCAAGCGACCTATTTTCTAATTTAGATGATACTGAAACTTATAGTACTTATTATGTTTATATTGTCAAAGAAGAAGACACCATAGACAAAATATTAGTAAAATATGGTATTACTAAAGAAGAATTAGAAAGTTACAATGATATAACTGGTATTAAACCAGGAGATAAGGTTATTATTCCTAAAGCCAGTGAATAATTTTGTTCGAAATGAAATAAGTAAATATAAGTTACCTGGAGGCAAATTAACTATCAAATCCGGTGCTAGAATAATAGATGATAAAATAGTAATTAAGGATAGAAAAAATAATAATATCGATAAAACTTATGATTACCTAAGATCACGAGCATTTGATTATTTTCCTTATCCAATAGAAAGTTCTGAAAAATATGAGGTATATCCTTATATTACCGATGTATATGAACCTAGAGAACAAAAAGCCCTCGATATGATTCATCTACTTGGACTATTACATAGTAAAACCACCTTCTATCGGGAAACAGATATTGATAAAAATAAAAAGGTGTATGAAGATATAACAGATACTATTAATTCGCTAGAGGAATATTATAATAATTTAATAACTTTTATTGAAAAACAAGTATATATGTCACCAGCAGCCTATCTAATAGCCCGTAATAGTAATATTATTTTCAGTAGTATTTCTTACTCCAAAGACACCATTAATAAATGGTATAAAAAAATCGAGGACAACAAAAATGAAAGAGTAGTATACATCCATAACAATATTAATTTAGATCACTATATAAAAAATGATAAGCCATATTTAATAAGTTGGAACAAAAGTAGAGTAGATAGTCCAATATATGATTTATTATCTTTCTATAAAAATCATTATTTAGAATTTGACTTTACTGACTTATTCCACTATTATGAAAGTAACTATCCCCTAAAAGAAGACGAGAAACTACTTCTATTTTCTAATATGGCTATTCCACCTAAAATAGAAATAACAAATAGTGAATATGATATGTGTATAAAGATAAATAAAATAATGGATTATTTGTATAAAACTAGTAATTTAATAATGAACTATCAAAAATAGATAGTTCTTTTAAAATTTACTTGTAAGAATGACAAATATGTGGTATTATAAATTATGATAGGAGGAAAATATGAATAATAGTGTTAATGTTCAAAATGCTAATAATTCAGAGCTAAAAAAAGCCATATTAGTAGGAGTTATTATTTCAGTCGTTGGTTCTATTGTTGTAATTTTGATACTTAAGTTTTTTGTATTTGGAGTCCATAAAAATACTACTGGTTTGTCCGATTATAGAGCGGCTAGTGTAAATTTAAATTGTACTTATAATCATAGTGAAGGTGATACCGATATATCTATGTATTCAGACTTCATTTACAATTATCAAAAGAAATATAAACTTGCTGTTTATAACAGGATGATTATTAAATATCAAAATGGTTTAACAGATGATAAAGTTACTGAAATGATTAACAGATTGAATTCTTTAGATTGTACAATAGATAGTAACAAAGATTTTTGTGTAAGTAATCGTCTTAATTTTGACCCATCTAAATCAGGTTGGAGTTATACTACAGATAAAGCAAGTAATACACTAACTGTTATCTTCTATAACTATTATGGTTCTGGTAAAAGAATAACTGCTACCGATAAGGAACAAATAAAGACTCATTATCAAAATGAAGGATATGTTTGTGAATAGAAACAAAACTTACTTTGGTGAGTTTTTTTCTTTACTTTAATTCCTATAATTGTTATAATTATTAAGAAAAGAGGTATAACATGAAAGATAATTTTATTAAAGGCTACCTATATAAAGAAATATATCGAAATGAAATGAATGGCTATATGGTTGGCCTTTTCAAGATAAAGGATAACAACATCGACTATGATGATGATATAATACATATTACTGGTGTCTTACCTAGACTTAGTGAGAAGAAAGAATACATTCTCTATGGTGAATTAGTAGTTCACAATAAATATGG
>CAKPAL010000036.1 GCA_934132925.1 uncultured Bacilli bacterium | reverse complement strand
ATAACATACCAAGTTCTATTAACTGTTTCTTTTGATTGCATAAATGTTGTTTTCATTCTTTTTCTTCTCCTTTTTTATATTTATAAGTTTGTTCTCAAATATTAGATGGTCCCAATATCTAATATCCTCCAACCAAATGTACCGATTATGATTTTACTATTATTTTATGATTTTGTCAATATTTTAGAGCTTTTTTCTTTATTTTTCTTCATATTTTATTTCTTTTTACCCCTTTAACTACCAAATTAACTAGTATTTTTTCCTAGTAAACAATAAATAACTTATATATAATAAGTATGGTTGATACTTATTTGGAGACCCATTGGCTCCAAATAACACTAATAAGACTAACAAAGTTAGACTTATAGTGCCCACAAAAAACATTGACAACAAATTAAATTAATAGTATAATACATAACGACTTCGAAGGGGGGAAAATATAAAATGAAACTAATTCGTGATAATGAAAAATATACTGTAATCCAAGGAACATTAGAAGAAATAGAAAACGAACTACAAGTAATTGAAATAGGAGCAGGAATAATAAAACTAAATCTAAAACTAGTAAATAGTATTGCTACCGCTAATGCCTTAGTAGGAATATTAAATACTATTATATATCTAAACACTAACAATAGCCTAAATGGTATCATAAGTCTTTTTATTGCTCTAATGATGTCCTTACAAATTAAAAAATCTAAAAGTTTAGATAACCAGCTTGATGAACTAGAACAAATGAAAGAAGCCCTTATCGATTACCAAGAAAAAAACAAGATAACTAAAACCAAATAGTTATCTTATTTTTTATACCCCAATATCTCCTCTTAACCTCTTTAATACTAACTTTCTACCGATATCACAAGGTATTATTGTAAGGGATATCATAAAAATAACAAATATCTCTTTCATATTTATCCTAGTAGTACCAAATATCGTAATACCAGAATAAACAATAAATAATTGAACAAATATAATAAATATCACAATTAAAATAAATGGAATATTCTTATTAATATGACTAAATATATTAATTCTATGTGTTCTAGCATTAAAAAGATTATTAACTGCTAGTAGAATAAATAAAGTAAAGAAAGCTGTCATATAATGACTATTATCCGTAAACATACCTCTTACGATTGGAAGTTTTAAAAACAATATACAAACAATAAGTAAATATATTCCTGATAAAATAATCTCATTAAACATATATCTATTAATTATCGATTCATCCTTCTTTTTAGGAGCCTCTTTCATATATTCAATTCTTGGAACCTCATAAGAAAATGCTAATCCCGCTAATGTATCCATAACCATATTAATCCATAACATCTGAATAACTGTAATTGGACTAGGTACTCCAATAAAAGGACCTATGAGTGCTAAACTAGTAGCGGCTAAATTAATAGTAAGTTGAAATATAATAAACTTTCTAATATTCTTAAAAGTAGTTCTTCCATATAATATTGCTTTAGATATTGAAAGAATATTATCATCTAATATTACAATATCCGAAGCCTCTTTAGCTACCTCTGTTCCACTTCCCATAGCAAATGATACATCAGCCTTCTTTAACGCAATCGAATCATTAACTCCATCTCCTGTCATACCCGTAACTAAATTAATTTCTTTAGCAAGTTCTACTAACCTCTTCTTATCTTCTGGTAAAGCTCTTGCTACTACTTTTAATCTTGGAATAATCTTCTTAACTTCCTCATCATTTAATTTAGCAAGTTCACTAGAAGTAAGCATGATATCATCACTCTTACTAACTATCTTAACTTCCTTTGCTATACTAGAAGCCGTTCCTAAAGAATCCCCTGTTACCATTACTATATCAATACCAGCACTTTTAATTAACTCTACTGCATCAACTGCTTCTTTTCTTATTTCATCTTTAATAAAAACTACTCCCACTAAAGTATTCTTTCTAATACTTTCAATATCATAAGTACTATCTGATATTGCTACCGCTACTGCCCTAAGACCCTTACTAGTTTCTTTATTTATATAATTAATAAGTCTATCCCTATCAAGTACCTTAGCCTTACCATTAATATCAATATATAAATTAGAAGCCTTAATAATCTTATCTGGAGCCCCTTTTATTAATTTAATCTTCTTATTATTCTTTTTAATAATACTTACTGAATACTTATTCTTACTATTAAAAAGAAGTTTATCTACAATTTCTATATCATCATCCTTATACTTACCAGCATAAGATAAAAGAGCCTTATCAGTAATATTACCCCCTATTATATTATGTGTTGTCTTATCATATTCACTCTCACTATTATAAATAATAGCCTCTTCTAAAATAGTTTGATAAACATCACTAAACTCTATCTTAGAATAACATTCATTCAAATCACCAAGAGTTGTCTTAACTACTTCCATTTTACCTTTAGTCAAAGTACCAGTCTTATCAGTAAATAAAATATTAAGAGAACCTGCTGTTTCAATACCAACCATCTTTCTAACTAAAACATTATTAATAAGCATCTTCTTACTATTCGTAGATAAAACCAAAGTAATCATCATTGGTAATCCCTCCGGTACTGCCATTACCAGTACCGATACAGCAAGAGTCATAGCCTCTAATAAATAACCAATAAAAGTATTAAAAGATATCTGACTTATAATACTAAAATTAAAATTATTTAAAATAAATATCTTAGAAAACAAGTAAGATACCGCTATTAAAAAAGCTGCAATATATCCTATTCTACTAATAATCTTTGCTAAATTAGTAAGTCTAATCTTAAGAGGAGAATCCTCTTCTTTTTCAATAAGTGATATAGCCATTTTACCATATAAAGTATCCATACCAACTTTAGTAACAATACCAATAGCATAACCATCATAAATAGTAGTTCCCCTATATACCTTATTATTATCGAGAGGATTATTAATATCTCTTGTCTCTTCCTTATAAGACTCTTTAGCTTCGCCATTTAAAGAAGACTCATCAACTGATAACTTTCCCTCTATCAAAGTAATATCAGCAGGTACCTTATCACCACTTGCTAATATTACAATATCACCTACTACCAAATCATCAATAAACACCTCTTTAATACTTCCACTTCTTCTTACCTTAACACTTATCTTACTAGACTCTTCTTGCATTCTCTGAAAAGCCTTATTTGACCCATACTCACTAATTGCTGATATAGTAGCGGCTACCAATATTGCAATTACTATACCTATCGTTTCAAAGTAATCAAAATCTTTAAACAAGAAAATTGTCTTAATTGCTAATGCTATCAATAATATCTTAATTATAGGGTCTCCTAATGTCTCAATAAATAAACTAAAAAAAGTACTTTTATTTTTTCCTGATATTCCATTACTACCATATTTCTTCCTTGCTTCTATTACCTCTTTATTAGATAGTCCATTACTATTTATCATAAGTATCCTCCCTATGTTAAATAGTACTAATCACTTTCCCTAATTAGAATAAATATAAATAGACAAAAAAGGACAACAATGTTATCCTATACAAATAATAAAATTAAATAGTATACTAAATAATATACCAAATAATACCCCTACTAAACATTCAATAGGTTTATGACCAAGCATTTCTTTTAAATTAGTATTAGATAACTTATTAAGTACTTTAGCTTGCTCTCCACTCTCATATCTTATTCCCATGGAATCATATATAACAATCAAAGAAAAGAATAAAGTAATAGCAAACAATATAGAATTATTACCATAAGTAATATATACTATAGTAGTTATACTACTAACAAGAGCACTATGAGTACTAGGCATACCACCCATACCATCAAAGAATCTATTAATATTAAATCTCTTTGTCTCTATATATTCCAAAAGAACCTTAATAACTTGACATGTAACCGCAGTCACAAATGGAATAATTAAGTATTTATATGCTAACATATTATCACCTAATATATTCTATTTAATACTATCTAATAATATTTTACTTTTTAAATATATTCCTGAATATCTATCATAATAATCTTCCGTAAATTCCTCTAACTCTTTGATAACATTATCTGATATATCTAACTTGCTAATCTTTGCAATATCAACCAAATAAAACATTCTAATTAACTTAACAGTCTTCGTAAGAACTATCTTCTCATTTCTTAAATTACCTAAACAATTTTTACAAACATAACCACCTAAATAACTAGATATCGTTACAATATCATTCTTCGAAGAACAACTAACACATCGATCAATTATTGGCCTAATACCTAAATAATCAAGTAATTGTAATCTCAATATAATTGTAATAATTCTAGGATCAAACCCCTCATCAATCTTATCCATTGAACTCTTATACAAATCATATATCCTTTTATTACTATCATGCTTATATACCTTTGAAGCTAACTCAGTAATATAAGTGACATACCCTATCTTAACAATATCTTTCTTTATTTTACTATAATTATTAATAATACTAGCATCCCTCAAAATAGACAAACCATTATCCTTATAATTAATATCAAATTCCCCATAACTAAATCTCGTAGTTGAACCAAAGAAAGAACTCTTAATCCTCTTTGCCCCTTTAGCTAGTACTCCTACTATTCCATCACTAGTAAAAATATTAATTATCTTGCTAGTATCCTCAAAAGGATATTCATTAATAATTATTCCTTTTATTTTCTTATCCATAACATCACTCTCTCATAACCAAATACCTATCACTAATAAAAACTAGCCATAAAGACTAGTTCTTTTTTGTAAGACTTTTATATTTCAAATAATATTCTATCTTTCCCGTTTTCGTAAATAATAACCAAAGATCTTCCTTATTCATAATTATCACCCTAGTTATATAATGTTCTCTTTTAATATTATTTATTCAAAAAATCCTTATAACCTATCATATTCAAAAACTTTTCTTTATCTCTCCATTTAGGAACAACCTTAACAAATAACTCAAGATAAACTCTTTTATTAAAATAAGTCTCAATTTCTTTTCTTGACCTTATGCCAATTTCCTTAATCATACTACCATTCTTACCAATAATAATCTTCTTTAAGTTTTCTCTATCCACTACTACAGTAGCCGCTATACTCATCGTTCTTTCATCTTCTTCAAGAGAATCCACTACTACTGTAACAGCATAAGGAACCTCTTCACTAGTCAAATCTAGAACTTTCTCTCTTATAAACTCCGATATAATAAAAGAAGGTGAACTACTAGTAATCGTTGTATCATCAAAATATTTAATATTATCAGGTAAATAATTCTTAATAACCTCAAGTAACCTATCAGTATTATCTTTCTTTCTCGCAGAAACAGGAATTATCTCTGCAAAATCATATAATTTTTGATACTCATCAATCTTTTTAAGTATCTCTTCTTTTGGTAACTTATCAATCTTATTAATAACTAAGAATACGGGTTTATCCTCTATATTTTTTAATATATCAATAACAAACTTATCTCCTGTACCAATCTTCTCTGCTATATCAACAACCATAATAACAATATCAACATCATTAATAGTAAAATAAGCCTGTTTATTAAGTACTCTTCCTAACTTACTTTTAGGTTTATGAATACCTGGTGTATCTACAAATACTATTTGTGTATCCTTATCATTATAAATACCCTGTATCATATTTCTTGTTGTCTGTGGTTTATCTGAAGTAATAGCCACTCTCTTTCCTAATATACTATTAAGTAGTGTACTCTTACCAACATTAGGTCTTCCAACAAAACTAACAAATCCACTTCTCATAAAAGTTCCCTCCTTTAACACAAATTAATTTTATCATAAATAACCAAAATTAACAAGTACTTATCACCTATACATATCTACCCGCTGTATCAATCATCTTTTTAGATATAAT
Source organism: uncultured Bacilli bacterium (assembly GCA_934132925.1). Taxonomy (GTDB): domain Bacteria; phylum Bacillota_I; class Bacilli_A; order RF39; family UBA660; genus CAG-302. Next base: position 1,930 of record CAKPAL010000036.1, on the reverse strand, counting down.
ACCAATAACAATACCAGTAGGAATAGAGAATAACAATAAATAAGGTAAATAATAAATAACATTATAATTATCTAACAATAACATACCTACTAATACCTGCCCAATACTATGAAAAACACTACCTATTATAGATACCCCAATAATAGATAATCTTGTTTTCTTAAAAATATACATAAAAACAATACTAAAAATAGCTCCTGATAAAGAAAAGAAAAAATTAATACCAAACCCAGTTCTAAGAAGAGCCACTATCAAAACCCTAATAATAGATACCAAAAAAGCTGTCTTAAAATCATATTCATATAAAGCAAATATAATAACAATATTAGCAAGACCAAGTTTTAATCCAGGAACAATATCCCCAATAAAAGTAAATAAACTCTCTAAAATCGATATAACAACACATATAGAAGTCAATATTGCAATCTTTGTAATATCCCTTGTCTTCATCAGTAAACCACCCCATCTATCTCATTATCACTAGTAATTTTAACAATTATCTTATTAGGTAAACAAATTAAAGACTTACCACTATCACCAATATAACCCTCTTTAGAACAAATATGTTTATCAGAATTCTCACTCTTTACCCTAATCTTATTATCCTTAACCTCTAACACAACATCCCCAAGTAGACCATTAACAGTATATTCTCCATCTTTACTTAAATCAATTTTCAAAATAACCTCATCCTCATAAAAAACTTCTGCTACATTACCCTTCTTACCACTAAACCTAATAACCATAAATATAATAACCATAATCCCAATAAGTATTATAATTAACTTAATATCATTCTTATTCATAATTAAAATTATCACTTCTCACTATCTTATCACTATCTATATACCAAATAGCCTCTATACCACTAGTACTATTAACAATCTTCATACCATCTTCTACTGGAAGTAAATATAAATAAGTACTATAAATATCCGCTAATAAACTAGAACTACTAATAACAGTAACAGATTTCATATAATCACTAGGTAATTTAGTATAAGGATTAATAATATGTCCATATATCTTATCATTAAAAGAACAATATCTTTGATAATTACCCGAAGTAACAATAGATAAATTATTAACATTAACTTTAGTAAAAATATCATTCTTATTATCAGGATTAGTAATACCTACTACATAACTATCCTTATTATAAGCCTTACCAACCTTAACATTACCACCAGCATTAATAATATAACTATCAATATTATTATCCTCTAAATACTTACCAACTAACTCAGTAACATATCCCTTACTAATAGCCCCTAAATCTAATTTAACATCATTATACTTAGTATATTTATTACCATCTAATACAATATCATCAATATTAATATTAACATCAAAATCACTAGGTAAGACATCACAATTATCAATAAATACTTTCCATATACTAGTCAAATTACCAGAAGCAATATTAAATAAACCATTAGTCTTATCATAATATAATATACCAATATCAATAATATCAGATAATCTCTTATCTATCTCTATCTCTTCATTATTATCAAGTATCTCATTTAAATAATAAACATTAACTATACCATCATACTTATCATATCTACTAGTTAACTTATGATAACTACTATATAAATAATCTATATCATTAAATATATTATCCATCTCTTTCTTACTCTTAGTACTATTAATCTTAATATTTATATATGTATCCATATAAAAATAATTCTTACTATATTCCTTATATGTATTCTTATCTATTAAAAGTAATACCAAACTAATCAATATAAGCACTAATATAACTATATATATTCTCTTCTTTCTCATAACTTACCTCTCTTTAATTGTACTAAATGATATTTATTTAGTCAATATATAATATATTATTTATCTAGGATAAGATATCGTATTATAATGAAAAGAAGAAGATACTCTCGTACCTTCTTATACATTTAATTGATAAGGA
>CAKPAL010000035.1 GCA_934132925.1 uncultured Bacilli bacterium | reverse complement strand
CTCATTATAGAATACGAAAAATATTATCAAAATATTCCATATTAATTGACAAAAAGTGTTAAAAACTTTATAATTATACTAGAGGTGGTTTAGTGTGAACTATACAAATAGAGAAGTAGTAAGAAGATTAAAACAATATGATATGTTTCTAAATAGTCTTAATTTAACTAATGATGAAATTCAAAGAGAAAGAATATGTGATCAATTAGATAAAATTGAAAAGCAAATATTATTAGATACTAATTCTGAATATGAAGAAGAGTATTTATTATTACTTAGCAAACAAAGTAGATTTATTGAAGAAGAAAAGACAAGACTTAGAGATATCATATCCTTAATCACTAGTAGAAGAGAATATTTAAATAAAAGAAAAAATGAACATAAAAAGATTACTGGTTCATTAGTAGAACTTACAACCTTTCTAGGAGAAGATAAATTATCTTCCTTTAAAAGAAGGTTAGAAATAATTGAAAAATATGAAGAAAATAAAGTAAGACAAGAAGAACTAATTAGAGATATGAAAGTCTTGGATGTCAAGATAAGTGAAGCCTCTAGAAATGTTAAAGCTAATGCTAGATTAAATGAAAGTTTAGAAAAGAAACTAATCAGTTTAGTAGGATTATCATTAGAAAAACAAGGACTATATAAATTAGTAGATAAAAAAGACGAAATATTAAGAAAACATTCGGAATACAAATCTGCTTATGTTCTAGCCAAAGATAATTTAAAAACAGCCAATGAACTAGGAGATAGTGATTATATATTAGAATGTAATACTATGCTTACTGATATTAGTTCGCTATATTTAAAATATACTGCTGATGTTAATATCATTAATCTAATAAATATATATGATAACAAAGTATCAGGCTATGAAGAATTATTAGAAAAAAGGCAAAATATCGATGTCATTCTAAAAAATATCGTTGGAACTGAATTACATAAAGATATTAGTGATGAACTAAATAAACAATTTAATACGATAAAATTAGAAGGTAATGATATAAAAATTTATGAAACATTAAAAGAGACTAGAGATAAGAAGAACAAAGAACTATATGAAATTGATGAAGAAAACAATTCTAAAGAATTTAAAGATGTTCTAGAAGAATTAGTCAAAAATGAAAACAGACAAAAAGAAGAAAGAATAAAGAAGGCCAGAAGAGAAGAACAAGCCGAAAGACAAAAGAAAATAGCAGCAGAACAAAAAATTGAAGCAGCTAGAGTAAGAAGACAAAAACTAATTGAAGAAGCAAGGCTTAAAGAACAATCTGAAGTAGCAGAAAAAATGAAAAAACTACAAGAAAAGACTGTTATTAAAGAAACAAAACCACTAGAGGGTCCATCTATATATGAAAATATTATTCCAAAAGAAGAACCAAAAAGCGATGTAGATGAACCAATAAAAAATCCTCTTAAAGATAAAACACTAGAGGATTATCTAAAAGCAGGAGAAGATTTTGATACTGATGAATTATTTGAAAATACTAGAATAACTCCTAATAAACCACTTAAAGATAGTTTATTTAAAGAGAGTGTTAAAAGCTTCGAAGAAGAGGTACCAATGTGGGAGCCACCACTAGAGAATATCAAAGAAGAGGAGCATGAGCCACTACCTGAAGTGTCATTAGACTTATTCAAAGAAGAACCTAGTGTAGTTAAAGCTGAAGTACCAGAAGTCAAAGAAGAAATAAAAGAACCAATTGTTGAAGAAAAAAAAGAAGAAAAGAAACCATCTAGTATATATGATTTACTAGAAAATAATGAAAATATAATCTGGAAAACAACTAATACAGCAGCCCCAAGTAAAGACATTCCAGTTATTGGTAATAATAAACTAAAACCAGAAATTATTAATGATAACAATATGTCATTTCCGGATTTAAAGAAGAAAGAGGGTGAATTATTATGGAAGGAAACTCTATAAAGTCATTAGAGGGTTTATGTAAAATCTTTGAAATGAGAATAAAACTTGATAAAGAAAAAGGAATTAGAACTTCTAGCGAAGTAATTGATACTTATGAAAAGTATTCCAAAAAAATTGATTCTGAATACAATAAAGAGTTTGAAAAAGAGATAAGAAACCTAATATCACCAGAAGTAACACTTGAAAAAGAAGAAACAAGATTAAAAAGATTAATAAAATTACTTGAAGATCGTTTAGAAAAAAGAAGTGCATTAGAGGACCAATTCTATAGAACTACTGGTAACTATATTGACAGCTTCCAATTAATTGTATCTGAAGATGAATTAGAAGATAAAAAAAGAAGACTAGATCTTATTTCTAAATATTTAACTACTAAGAATGAAATAGATGAAATAAATGAAGGAACTAGTAAACTAAAAAAATCATTAAATGAATTAGAAAAAGAAAAATCAGATTATACTGAAAAAAATAAATTAATGGAAGAAAAACTATATTCAACTTTGTTAAAATGTATCAAAAATGACGAATATTTTAATAAAATAAATGATGAAAACTACCAAAAAGAGTTAGTAGTAGCTCAAGATAAAGTAAGAGAGAATGAAGAAACCTTAGAGGTAACTCTAGATAGTGTCAAAAGTTTAATGGAAAATGGAACTGATGGCGATTATGCCTCATATGTTGAAGATGCTGAAAAGAGTTACTATATTTGGAAGAATAGAGAACTAATCTTAAGAATATATGAACTAGTTATTGCTTTTGAAGAAGACTTTGATGCTATTGTAAGTAAAAGAGAAAGTATTACAGATTTACTTGAGGATAGAAAACATGCTAAAAATAAACTACATATTGATGATGCTGATGAATTACTAGACTTTGAAAGTCTTCTCATTGAACAAAAAGATACTCTAAATAAAGAAAAAGAAGTACTAGATAACATTGTTAACTATGTAAGTAGAATAAGATTTAAAGAAGAAAGACTTAATGAATTAGAAGATATCATTAACTCTTATGATATATTAACAATACTAAGAGAATATGGAATCGTAGAAACTTATGACACTGATGTAGCAGAAGAAACTCCAGTTGAAGAGGAAGAAGAAATTACTACTGAAGATGAAGAAGAAGTAAACGATAATAAAGAAGAAAAAGAAACTCCTTCACTAGAGGATATCATTAACGATACCATTGATCCATATCGTATCAAAGAAATAAAAGATTATCCTAAAACATTAAATCTAGGTCTTGCCAAATTAAAAGCTGAGAGTGTTAGAGAGAATGTTAATAGAAAATTAAATCCAAAACCAAAAGAAAGTATTTTTGATGATTTTGCTAAAGTAGTACCAGAAGTAAAAGAAGCACCAAAACAAGAAGAACCAACAATAGCACCAAAAGAAGAGCCAATTTTAAAATGGAGCATCCCATCACTAGAGGATACTACAACTTTAGAAGAAATAAAATTACCTGAGGAGTCTATAGAAATACCTAAAGTAGTTGAAGAAACTCCTATGAATAACAACATTCCTACCAAAGAAGAACTTCCAGTATGGACTACTACTGAAGAAAAAGCAGATATAAATAAAGTTGAAGTACCAGATAATTTTAATAATAATATGTTTTGGACACCAGTATCCGATGATAAATTAGAACATAATAATTTTCCCAATATAAATAATATTGGATTTCCAAACATAAACTAAGGAGGCTATTATGTTAGAAATAGATAAAGTATTATTACTAGAAAATGGAGAAGAATATCTAGTATTAGATAAAGTAACAGATAATGATATTATCTACTACTACATAGCAAAATTAAATGATACTAAAACAGATATTGAAAATAATTATAAATTAGTTACTATAAGTGAAGAAAACAATAATAAAGTATTAAAAGAAGTAACAGGAGTAGATACTCTAAAGAAAATACTTCCATTATTTGAGAATACTCTATAGAAGAATTTATTCTTCTTTTTCTTTTGCCACTTCAACCATAAACAAGTTTATGTTTTCCATGGTATGAGTAAGCCTTTTGATAAAAGCCTTCATCATAAACAATTATTTGTTCGTATAGTAAAAATCTTGCAAACACTTAAAAAATAAGGCATTACAAAGATAACAAAAAAATAGTCAAAAAAACATTGACTATGTAATGATATTAATATATAATGATGTACGGTAACGCCGAAAGGGTTGTTCTCTCCTTTTTTAAGTAAAATTAAGGAAGGGGTGATCTTATGTTAGAAAAACTTACTATAAAGGAGGTTTTGGCTAATGGAGCTTGTCCTAGCATTTGCTTGGATAACTTTAGTTACACTATTTTTTATAAGTAGTAGTAACCATAGGAAATAAAAAAGGGCACCCTCAGGGGGTGCTCTATGTAAAACATGGAGAGAACACCTTTTGACAATAAGGCGTTACTCATTTTTATTATGAGTAATTTCTCTTTCCATATACATTGTATCAAATTTTTGATGAGAAGTCACTAGTTTAACATAAAATTTATATAAAATTCATTTAAAGTAGTAAAAATAAATTAACTAAAGTAGATGAAATATTCTTCTTTTTCTGATATAATAGATAGAGCGGAGGGAAGTAATATGCAAAGATATTTTATCAAGAAGAAAGATTTCTCATTAGAAGATACCGATATAAGACATATCAAAAAAGTAATGAGAATGAATATCAATGACCTAATTGAAGTAGTCTATAATAATAAATTATATATATGTAAAATAACTAGTTTAGAACCATTTAATATAAAAGTAGAAAGAGAAGAAACAGAAAATAAAACATCAAATATATCCCTAATAGTAGCAGTCGCTCTTGTTAAAGAACAAAAGATGGACTTAATATTACAAAAGTTAACAGAATTAGGAGTATCTCAAATAATACCTGTCAGTACAGAAAGAAGTATAGTAAAATTAGATAAAGAAAGATTTGCCAAAAAGAAAGTAAGATGGGAAAGTATCTGTAAAGAAGCAAGTGAACAATCAAAGAGAACAGCTATACCCACTATTACTGATATAATGAGTATTAATGATTTAACTAAATTAGATTATGACTTAAAATTAGTAGCCTCAACTAAAGAAAAAGAAAAACTACTAAATTACTATTTACAAACGATAGAAGATTGTGCTAAAATTATAATGGTGATAGGTCCAGAAGGTGGCCTAAGTGATAGGGAAGAAGATATATTATGTAAAAATGGTTATGATAGAGTATCATTTGGAAATCTAGTATTCAGAGTAGAAACAGCGGCCATATATGTATCTTCAATATTTAATTTTTATAGTAGTATGAGGTGTAATAATGATAAATTCATTTAATAATTTTTATAATAATCTATCTAGTGATGGTATCTTTTTCTTTTGGATAGTAATCTTTTTATTTCTTTTTCTAATAGTGTTAACTATCATATTAGTATCAAAAAATAAGAAACTAATAAAACTATTAAAAGAAGAAGTAGATACTAATTCTGAAGAAAATACCATTCCTGAAAGCATTATTACTTCAAATGATGTTGTAGAGGATATTAAAATAAATAATTTAGAAGAAGAAAAGAAAGAAGAGCCAGTGATAACTCAAGAAATACCTGAACCAGTAGCAAAGCCTAAAGAAGAAATACAAGAAAAAAGTTTATATCAAAAAAATGTTTTAAGAGAAATGTCTGGCCGTGAACAAACTTCTCCTATTCATATTGAGAAGAAAGAAGACTATATTGCAAGAGAGTCATTAGAGGATTTTGATTTTAGTAAATATGATAATGGTTTAGGTATGTCAGTCGAAGATGCTTCAGTATCTCCACTAGAGGACCTTCCAGATTATTATGAAGTAAATGATAATATGAAGTTTGCTAGTGAAATAGTAGATAAAATGGAAGAAGAAATGAAGCCATCTAACATTGAACTTACCGATTTTGAAAAAAAGCAAGAAGAAGAGGCTATCATCAGTTATGATGAATTACTAAAAGTAAAAGATAAAATATACAATATAACAGATGATGAAGAAACTGATGAATTTATAGATGAATTAAAAAATTTTAGATTAGATTTAAGATAAGCATAGCAGTATGCTTATTTTTTGACATTTATTTTATAAGTAATAGAGTATACTTATAATGGTGATAGTATGAAGGGAAAGATGAAATTAAAAAATACCGGTAAAAGAAGAATAAGAAAATCACTATTCTATCTAATAATAATATATATTATATTTTCTATTACTTTTTATTACTCATTAAAAAACAGTACCAAAATAGATAATACCAAGTTTATAAATTTCTTACTAGAAGGAGGTAATAGTCATCTATTAACTGACCATAAAATAATAGATATCATGAATACTAGTACCAAATTTCTCTTCAATATCGATATAAAAAATCCTAGTAGTATTTTAGATAAAGGAATACTAATGTATGGAAATAATGATAAAGTACTAGAAGTATCACATAATGATGATTATAGCAATTTAGAAGAACTAAAAAAAATAAGTTCCTATATTGAAGATCCTAATCCTGTTGATATCGATAACCCCATTATTTATATCTATAATTCTCATCAATTAGAAAATTATAACAGTACCAATCTAGATATTTATGGAATAACACCAAATGTTATGATGGCATCATATCTTCTTAAAGAAAAACTCAATAGTAGGGGATTATCAACGATAGTGGAAAGTACTAATATGACTGATTTTTTAAATTTAAATGGTTGGAATTCTTCAGGTAGTTATAAAGCTTCACGAGTTTTTATCCTTGATAAAAAAAATAAATATAGTTCTTTGAAATATTTTATTGATATTCACCGCGATTCAATAAATAAAAATATCAGTACTTGTACTATTGATGGAAAAAATTATGCCAAAATTCTCTTTGTAGTAGGCTTAGAACATGATAACTATGAAGAAAATTTAAATACCGCTAGTAGAATAAATGAATTAGCCAATAAATATTATAAAGGTTTATCTAGAGGAATATATAAGAAAGAAGGACCAGGAGTAGATGGAATATATAATCAAGATATAAGTGGTAATTCCATTTTAATTGAAGTAGGAGGAGTAGATAATACTATTGATGAAGTATTAAATACAACAGAAGCCTTATCTAATATATTATATCAACTAATAAAGGGGTGAATTATGAATAAGAAAAAGATATGTAAGTTTGTTTTTATATGCTTATTTCTATCATTTGTAGTAAGTTATGTTATCGAAAAGACTGGTTACTATGAATATAATTTGCAAAATAAAATGATTATGACTAATGAGGCTATGGAAAGATTTGAAAAAGATGTTAAAGAAGGAAAAGATGTACGAAGAGAAGATTATCTAGTAAGTACAGAAAAAGATTATACTAGTACTTTAACCAAAGGTACTAATAAAGTATCTATGAAAGTAAATACCCTTCTAAAAAAAGGAATAGAAGGGATGTTTAGAGTACTAGGTAGTTTTGTTGAAGATTAATATTATATGCCACTTCAACCATAAACAAGTTTATGTTTTCCGTGGTGTGAGTAAGCCTATAAGTCTTCCTCACAAACAATCTTGTTTGACTTTTATAGAAAATATGTTATAATATATGGCATCAAGGGGGGATATTATGAAAAGAGAAGAAATGAATGATTTATACATAGAAAGAATGTATTTATTAGGTAGAGCATTATTAAAATATTTTAATGGATTAGAAATAACTGATGAAGAAGCCTATATGATTTCTAATTGTCAAGATAAAGATATAATGCCCGCAATTAGAATGGTACAATTAAATAATACTAATCAAAATAACCATTTTGCAGAATCTACTACTAAAATAAAATTTGCAGGTTATATAAATAAACCAAAAAAGACTAAATAAGGACTAAAATACTAGTTCTTTTTTCGTTTTTATAAAAAATATCAATATGAATATTGAAAATAGTATTATTTTATG
>CAKPAL010000034.1 GCA_934132925.1 uncultured Bacilli bacterium | reverse complement strand
ATACTTTTTTATAATATGTCTATAGGCAGAAAAGAACTTTTTATAAAAAAGTGTAACATATGATTGATTTCTCTAGATTAGAATATAATATTAAAGTACAAAAACTATTGACAAAAAGATTAAAATCTAGTACAATTGTGAATTGTAATGAAAACAAAAAATTAATTGAGGTGATAAATAAAATGAAAGATAATAAAGTTTATCTAACTGATGAAGGTTTTCTTGAGTTAGAAGAAGAATTAAATGAATTAAAAAATGTTAAAAGACCTGAAGTGATTAAGGCTTTAAAAGAAGCTAGGGCACTTGGAGATTTATCTGAGAATGCTGACTATGATGCTGCTAGAGCAGAACAAGCACAAGTAGAAGGCAGAATACAAGAATTAGAAAAGATTATGGAAAATGTTCATATCATAGAGAAGGGAGAGACTGATAAAGTATCTCTTGGTACTACTGTTAAGATTAAATATGTAGATGATGATGAAATAGAAGAGTATAGGATTGTAGGTTCTAAAGAAGCAGATCCATCTAATAATAAGATTTCTAATGAAAGTCCTATAGCTAAAGCTATTATGAATGGTAAAGTAGGAGAAATAAAAAAAGTAGCATCTCCTAATGGAGAATATGAAGTAGAAATAGTTGCAATTTGTTAGGAGGTAATATATATGAAAAAACAAGTTAACTATAAAGTAATTGGAGAAGAATGGAAAGAGGCTAAAGATAAAGCATTCAATAAACTAGTTAAAAAAGTTAAAGTTGATGGCTTTAGAGAAGGAAAAGTACCTAGAAATGTTTTTGAAAAGAAATATGGTACTGGTGACATTATTAGTGAAGCTATGGAAGATTTAGTAGAAAAGAAATATAGAGATGTAATTATTACTGAAAAATTAGTTCCAGTAGTAGAACCTAAATTAGAAATAGTAAAAGCTGATGATGAAGGATTTGAAGTTAATATGACATTTATTTTAGATCCTGAAGTAACTCTTGGTGAATATAAAGGTTTAAAAGTTAAAAAAGATAAAGTTAAAGTAACCAAAGAAGAAATAGACCATGAAGTTGGTCATATCCTAGATAGATATGCTGAATTAGTATCTAAAGATGGTAAAGCCGAAGAAGGAGATACAGTAGTTATTGATTTCAAAGGTTTTAAAGATAATGAAGAATTTGATGGAGGAAGCGCTGAAGGATATTCATTAGAACTTGGTAGTCATTCATTTATTCCTGGCTTTGAAGAAGGAGTAGTAGGAATGAAAAAAGAAGAGTCTAAAGATATTGAACTTACTTTCCCAGAAGATTATATGGCTAAAGAATTAGCAGGACAAAAAGTAGTATTTAATGTTACTGTTCATGATATTAAAAAGAGAGTTATTCCTGATTTAGATGAAGAGTTCTTTAAAGACTTAGATATGGAAGGTGTATCTAATAAAGAAGAGCTTGAAAAAGTAGTTGAAGAAGAAATTAAGGCTCAAAAAGAAAGAGATATCGATAATAAATTTATTGAAGATTTACTTGAAAAAGCTTCAAAGAATATGAAAGTTGAAATTGATGAAGAAATCATCGATGCCGAAGCTGACAGAATGTATAAGAATTTTGTTGAAAGACTTAAGATGCAAGGTGTAGATGAAGAATTATATTTTGCTTACTCTGGTGCTAAAAAAGAAGATATCATGAAAGATATGAAAGTTGAGGCTAAAAAGAGAGTAGAATATAGATATCTACTTGAAGCTATCGTTAAAGCTGAAAAAATTGAAATAGAAGAAAAAGAGGCTAAAGAAGAAATTAAGAAAATGGCTGATATGTATAAGATGGCAGAAGAGGACATTATGAAAGAAATTGGTTCTTTAGATGTTGTTAAATACGATTTAGCTATGCAAAAAGCTATTGAATTATTAAAAGAAAATAATTAATAGGAGTGTTTTATGACAATATTTAAAGCGATAATTCTTGGAATTATTCAGGGAGTTGCAGAGTTTTTACCAATCTCTTCATCAGCTCATTTGATTATTTTTCCTTATTTATTAGGCTGGGAAGAATCGTCACTTGCGTTTGATGTGGCTCTTCATTTTGGTACAATGATGGCTGTACTAGTGATTTTCTTTAAAGATTGGTGGAACTTATTTATTGGGGCCATTAAAGATGTAAAAAATAAGAAAAAAAGTACTAATGGAAAGATGTTTTGGTATTTAGTAGTAGCTACTATTCCTGCTGCTATTGTGGGTTTCTTACTTGATGATATAATTGAAAGTGTAATTAGAAATAATATTTGGATTATAGCTTCTGCTCTTGCTATAATGGGTATGTTAATTTATCTTGGTGATAAATGGGCTACTCATCATTATAAAAGAGAAAAAAAGTTTGAAGATATTACTTTAAAAGAAGCACTTATTATAGGCATATCTCAAGCTTTTGCAGTTATACCAGGTTTTTCTAGAAGTGGAACAACCATACTAGCAGGTAGACTTCAAGGTATATCTAAAGAAGCAATAACAAAGTTTACTTTCTTATTATCAGTACCAGTAATATGTGGTGCTACAGTACTTAAAGTAACAGACCTTGCTTTAACTAAAGAGGTAATTGTAGGTATTATATCTTCATTTGCTATGGGTATTATTGCTATTAAGTTTTTACTTAATTACATTAAGAAACATGACTTTTCAGTATTTGCCTTTTATAGAGTAATACTTGCATTAGTGGTATTTGTAAAATTAATATTCTTTAAATAGAATATTAATTCTCTGCTGATTTAGTATAGTGGTAGTACAGAAGCATGGTAAGCTTCAGGGGTAAGTTCAATTCTTACATTCAGCACCAGATTGATGTTAAACTCGGACACATTATGATTTTAAGTAATAGATTACTAACTAGAAATATTTTCTTTGAAAGGTAAATTAAGACAGTGGAAACAAAAATAAAGATATTTATAATGAAAAAATCATAATTTATGGTATTATATATATAGATGTGATTTCTAACCAACTTGGCGGAAGGTTATTGCATCTTTTTTTTTAATTATATTTCTATATTATAGACTTTTCGTTAGAAAATTGGTATAATATTTAACAAAAAAAGAGATAAAAAGGTGGATATTTATTAGAAAGAAGGAGAAAAATATGATTAGTACAAGCAGTCATAATGATTGGCAGTTAGATAAATATATAACCTATTCTATCTCTGGTAATCGTGGAAAAGATGTTAATTATCAAGGAAAATGTTATCCAGAATTGGCACCTAAATTATCTTTTTTGAAAGTATGGCATAATAATATTGGTAGAATTTCTGAAGAAGAAAATAATAGATATTATGTACAAGAATATTGGAATCAAGTTTTATCAAAACTAGATCCCGAAAAAGTATTTAGAGACCTTGATTATTCTGTCTTACTTTGTTACGAACCTAATACAGAGTTTTGCCATAGACATATTGTTGCAGCATGGTTTGAAATATTATTAGGCGTAAAAGTTCCTGAACAAAAAGCAAAGGATTATCAAATAGAAGAAACTGATAGACCAGAATATATTAAAGATTATTTAGAAGATGCTATGAGATTGAATAGAAATATGAGAGGATTCAAATCATTGAGAGCATTATATTTATTTGAAAAAGGAGAAAAGTTAGAAGCAAAGGCAGACGAATTAGAAGAAAAAACCGGGAAATGCTATGATGGTTATAGACAAACGGCTTGTTTCTTAAGATGTGATGCTGATATGGCATAAGCTGAATATAGATAATTACAAAATCAAAAGAAATTAATAAAAACACAAAATAAGTAATTTAATGAGGGCTAGTATAGATTTATTATTGTTAATAAGGAATACTATGCTCCTTTTTAGTAGAAGGCGGTAAAAATAAAAAAAGTAAATAATGAAAAATAAACTATTATTAAATTGTATCGTGACAATATTAGTGAAATAATATGGACACATAAGATTTAAACAACAATACTTGATGATTTGAAGCCACTAAAAATCACGACTTTCGTGAATTAATTTGTGAGTTAGAATTTTTTTAACTTTAAAAACATTTACTTTAATGCTTACATATGGTATGATATATATAGGTTATTTATATATAGGGTAGTAACTATCCGAGTTTATGTCTCTTTATATTAATAATTGTATTATTAAATGGAGAAAATTCTAATAGTGATATTAGAAGCATGCTTTTTTTAAATCGTGTGAGGTTCATATCGATGAAGAAAAAACACAAAGATGATTGTAAAATGAAGAAATTTTTTAAATTTATATGATTAAAAATATTGAGTGATAGTTTAAAGGTAATGGGTGGAAAAATGGACAAAATAAGATTAATAGATGCTATTAATTCAAGCAAATTAGATTACAACGATATATATGATAAAGTTAATGTAATAAAAAAGAAAAAATCGAATTTTAATATAGAATCATATAATGAAATTGTATATTTACAAATGTATATATATCATTTAAAAAACGGAATAAATACATTAAGTAAAAATGGAAATATTCCTGAATTGATTCCTAAAAGAATATCATATGAACAATTTAAAATTGAATTAGAAAAATATAAAAATATTGAATATAAAAACGAAGTAATACCAGAAATTAAAAATTTATTTCAAGAAATTATAAGATTGGCAAATTTTAAATTATTGGATAAAGGATATTGGACAAAAATATATTCAAGTTCAACATCATATGAAGAAGTAAAGGAAACTGGTAAATTATATGTAAGTATTGACAATGCTTATCTATATCAATTTGCTTGTCTTTTATTTACTAACTGTTTAAAAAAAGGAATTTATAATTATGAATTTAAAGTTAACAATGATCAAGAAATTAATAGAACAGATAATTTGGTTATATACTTTACAGAGGATAATTTAAACAGTTATTTAAGCATAATTAATGAATTAAAACAAACATATCCAGAATTTAATTTTAATTATTCACATATTCTAGGTAAAGAATTATCTGATGGTGTTGCAATAGCTAAAGATTATAAAGATGGCAGTAGTTTTACAGAAAAAATATGCAGCACTATTTTAGAATTAAGAAAAAAAGGGTATGATGCAGAAACGATTGTTAATTCAATAGAAGGAAGTATAGATACTCATTTAGAAAGCGTTACTACTTTAATATCTGATGAACAACAATTAATTGAAGATAGAAAACGTTAAATATGTGGTTAAAAAATATTTTCAGATCGATAAAGTTATTTTAATAAATTTAATTAGTAAATATTACTAGCTATTATCTTTTGGCTAGGAGTTGTTAGACCTGCTCATTAAAAGTGTAATTAGAAATAATATTTGGATTATAGCTTCTGCTATTGCTATAATGGGTATGCTTATTTATCTTGGTGATAAATGGGCTACTCATCATTATAAAAGAGAAAAAAAGTTTGAAGATATTACTTTAAAAGAAGCACTTATTATAGGCATATCTCAAGCTTTTGCAGTTATACCAGGTTTTTCTAGAAGTGGAACAACCATACTAGCAGGTAGACTTCAAGGTATATCTAAAGAAGCAATAACAAAGTTTACTTTCTTATTATCAGTACCAGTAATATGTGGTGCTACAGTACTTAAAGTAACAGACCTTGCTTTAACTAAAGAGGTAATTGTAGGTATTATATCTTCATTTGCTATGGGTATTATTGCTATTAAGTTTTTACTTAATTACATTAAGAAACATGACTTTTCAGTATTTGCCTTTTATAGAGTAATACTTGCATTAGTGGTATTTGTAAAATTAATATTCTTTAAATAGAATATTAATTCTCTGCTGATTTAGTATAGTGGTAGTACAGAAGCATGGTAAGCTTCAGGGGTAAGTTCAATTCTTACATTCAGCACCAGATTGATGTTAAACTCGAACTTTTCAATTTTTTTAATTAGTTCGAGTTTTAATATACTTTGGAATGTGATAAAATAGTTATAGAAAAAACAAATTTTAAAATTATGCCAGGAGGTTTTAATGAAACAGGAAATAATAAAATCAGAATTAGAAGTTAATGATAATAAAATTAAAGTAATAACTATAGATAATAAAGAATTTATATCCCTAACTGATTTAGCAAGATATGCAAATCCAGAGGAACCCAAAATACCAATACAAACATGGATGAGAAATAAGGATGTTATTGCTTACCTAGGTTTATGGGAAAAATTAAATAATGAAAATTTTAAAGGGCACGAATTTACGACCTTTGAAAATTTAGCTGGAAAAAATAGTTTTTATATGTCACCACAAAAATGGATTAAAGAAACCAATGCGATTGGTATTATTTCAAAATCTGGAAATAACGGTGGCACATATGCAAGAAGTGATATTGCATTAGAATTTGCTAGTTGGTTATCTCCAGAATTTAAATTATATGTTATACAAGAATTTGAAAGACTAAAGAAAAATGAAGCATATCAAAATAAAATTGATTGGCATACAAATAGAGTTTTAGCAAAAGTTAGTTATGTAGTTCATACTAATGCTATTAAGAGTGTAATAGTTCCTACTTTAACTGAAAAGCAAAAAAAATATGTTTATGCAGAAGAAGCAGATGTTTTAAATGTAGCTTTATTTGGTATGACTGCAAAAGAGTGGAGAGAAAGTAATCCAGAAATAGCAGATAAAGGAAATATCAGGGATTATACAGACTTACTTCATTTAGTAATATTAAATAACTTGGAAAATATTAATGCAGAATTAATTGAAATGGAAATTCCACAAAATGAGAGACTTATTAGGTTAAATAATATAGCTAGAAAACAAATGGAACTATTAAAAAATAACAAAACTTTTAATAATTTAGAATATATGGAAAATAAAGTAAATGATGAACAGACTTTAATAATGTGAATTGTGTAGAAGAAAAGGCTGTAGTTTATTTTATGATACTAGATTGATATAAAGATTTAATCTTTTTTAGTTTTGATTTTCGTATTTTCTAAATAATCATTCATAATAATATATTAAAAATAAATCTATAAGAATGGATTTCAAATTAATGTAATTTATATTGATTTTTTCTTTGCTATTTGATACAATAAATGATATCAAAAGGAGGTTTCATATGGTTAATATTGATACAATTGATAAAGAACTATATAATTCTATTTATGTATCTCCTAGAATAGGAGACTATAAAGAAATATGGACTAGAATTAGAGGTAATAAAGAAATATTAAAAGAAGCAATTCAAGTAATAAAAGATAAGTTTGGAGATAAGGATGTATTAAAAAGTCATTCAATAACAGAATTTATATTACTTGATTATGAAAATGTTGATTCAAACATTTATCAAGATTTAATTAATACCATTTATTCAAATACTGATATAGCAAGGATAGTATTAAATGGTGCTTCAAATGGAGGAGATTCATTTTTATTAATGAGTTTATTTAATCCTAACCTAAAATTAACAGAAGAACAAAAAGCTTTTGCAGTAGATGAGGCTATGAATAAACTTGGAACTATCCGCTGTCAAGGAATGGGGACAGATAATTATCTTCAAAGATTATTACAAATAACTAGTACAAAACAGGCACATGGAGTAGGAACATTTGATATTAGGTACTATATATTAAAGAATTCTAATTGGACATTGGAAGAAAAACAAAAACTAGTTATGGATTTCTGGTATGATAATGAAGCCTATGATGAGTGTTTAAATACCTGGGAATGGGGAATCATAAATGATAATGCAAATTATAAAGATAATATGATACCTAGTTTAAATAGAGATAATTTATATGAATATACCTATGATAATTTACTAGACTTATATAAAAAGGAAAAGATCACTACTAGAATATGGAATGAGATAGAGTTCTGTAAATTAATGCACAAGATTAGACCACAATCATGGGAATTAGAATACAAAACTAAGAAGAAATAGACACTAGTCCTATCTCTTCTTTTATTATATAGTAATAACTAATATATGATATAAGTATGGTTGATACTTTAGTTTTAGACT
>CAKPAL010000033.1 GCA_934132925.1 uncultured Bacilli bacterium | reverse complement strand
GGAGTAAAGATGGCTAAAGAAACAAAAATAACTAAAGATAAGATATTAGAAGCAGCCTTTACTATTGCTAGAAATAAAGGTTTAGAAGAAGTAAGTAATAGAACAATTGCTAAAGAATTAAATAGTTCCATAAGACCAATATACTATCAATTTAGTAATTCTGAAGAATTAAAAAAAGAACTAAATAAAAAGATAGAAAAATACTTCTACAAGTACATTATGAAAAATATGAGTGATACTATTCCTTATTATAAGCAGATAGGAGTAAATTATATTAAGTTTGCTAGAGAAGAGAGACATTTATTTAAAATTCTCTTTATGACTAGTAGTACTTATCTACCTGAAGGGTTCGTATCTAAAGATGAGGAAAACTTTGAAAAAATATCTAAACTAATCAAATTAAGTACAAGACTAGATGATAAAGATATTAAATCATTTCATATAAAGATGTGGATGTATACGCATGGAATAGCGGCACTTCTTGCTTCTGATACAATAAAATTAAATGATAAACAAATATCAGAACTATTATCAAGTGAGTTTCAAGCATTAATGCTACTTGAAGAAAATCCAGATAACAAATGGAAATTAGAAAATAAAAAAGATTGGAGAGATGAAAATGAATAATTTTAAAAATGTTTTATGGGGAATAATTTTGGTTGCACTAGGAGTGATTATTGGAACAAATAGTTTAGGACTAACTGATATCGACCTTTTATTTGATGGATGGTGGACACTATTTATAATAGTACCATGTTTTATTGGATTATTTACTAATTCAGAAAAAACTGGTAATATTATTGGTATTCTAATTGGTGTAGCCCTTTTACTAGGAATAAATGATATAATTGACTTTGATAAAATATGGACTTTACTATTACCATTAGTAATTGTAGTAGTGGGCTTATCCCTTATCTTTAAAGATACTTTTAATAGTAAAGTTAGTAAAGAGATAAAGAAAATAAATAAAGAAAATAATGAAGATAACGATTATTTTGCAGCTTTTTCAGGTCAGAATATTGACTTAAGCAATGAAGATTTTAAAGGAGCAGATTTAACCGCTATTTTTGGAGGCTTAAAACTAGATTTAAGAAAAGCTAATATCGATAAAGATGTTGTTATAAATGCTTCAAGTATTTTTGGTGGTATTGATATTCTTATACCAAAAGATGTTAATGTTAAAGTAAAATCAACATCATTATTTGGCGGTGTTACTAATAAGAAGTCTAATGACGATAACCAAAAAACGATATATATAAATGCCTTATGTATGTTTGGAGGTGTTGAAATTAAATGAATACCAGTAAAAAAATAATTAAATATGTAGCGATGGCCTTTGCCTTATTTCTTGCAATTACTATAGTAACGGGAATACTACAAGGTATGTATGCTGTGTATGACTCTTTTAGACCTAGTAGTAGTCCAGTAACAGAAAGTAAGATAAACGAAATAACTACTACGATAAATGATATCAATATTGATTTATCCTATAGTAGTCTAACTATTAAAAGAGGGAATAAACTAACTATTGAGACTAACAATAGTAATATAACTACTAGTGAAGAAGAAAATAAATTAAATATTAAAGAAGAAAAACATAAATGGCATAAAAATAATAAATATGAAATAACTATAACTATTCCAACAGATATAGATACTCTTGATATTAATATGGGAGCAGGGACTTTAAATATTGATACCATAAGTACCGATAAATTAACCCTTGATTTAGGAGCGGGTAGTACTACGATAAATAATATCAATACTAATAGAGCTAATATAAATACTGGAGCAGGTTCTTTCACTATAAATAAAGGAATCATAAATGATTTAGATTTAGATATTGGTGTAGGTGAGACTAATGTAGCAGCGACCTTAACTGGAAATACTAAGATAGATACTGGTGTAGGAGCCTTAAAACTAGCATTAGAGGGAACTATTACTAACTATCAAATTAAAGTAAATAAAGGTATTGGTAAAGTTACAATAGATAATCAGGAAATAAAAGATAATGAAGTGGTTGGAAGTGGCCCTAATGCTATAACATTAAGTGGTGGACTAGGAGACATTGAAGTCCAATTTGTGGGTAGATAGTATGAAGAATAATATACAAAAAATTGATATTAGCAAATCACCTCGTAAGAAAACTTATGACTGGTTTAAAACTTTTAAAAATCCGACTTATGGTCTTACTGTAACTATGGATGTAACTGCTCTTGTAGAGCATACCAAGAAAAATAATCAGTCCTTCTTTATCAATATGTTATATATTGTTGTAAATGCCCTAAATAGTGTTGATGAATTAAGAATGCGATTTGTAGATAATCAGCCTGTTATATATAAAGATATAAATCCAGCTATTACTGTAATGACTGAAAGTGAAGTCTTTGAAAATGTTCGTTTTGAGAATAAACATAACTATAATGATTTCTACGAATTAGCTAAAGAAGAAATAGATAAAGCTAAGTATCAGACTAAACTAAATGACAAGAGTTATAATCTTACTAATGATTGGAATGAATATTATATAACATGTCTTCCATGGACAACATTTACTGGTATAAATCATCCTATTCCTGAAGATGTTCATTCTCAAACTGTACCTCGTATCTGCTGGGGTAAGTATACTAAGAATGGTAATAGGTATGAGATACCACTAAATATAACTGTTAGTCATGTCTTTGTGGATGGTTACCACTTATCTAAAGTTTTTAATAAAGTTAACGAATTATTAAATAATATTGATACTACTTTGAAATAATATTATGTTCACTGTAAGCTTGTAATCTTACAGTGTTATTGTTAGCCAATAAATTGTCTACCAATAAAGTATCAGCCATACATATCATATATAAGTTAAAAATATATATTAAAATATTAATAAATTAAGAAAATATTAAGATTTATTAAAAAGAAATATGCTATAATAATTAAAGAAAAAAATACTAGAAGGAGGGAGTATTATGTCAAATATTCTAGTAGTAGATGATGAGAAAGAAATAGCGGATCTACTTGAAGTCTATTTAAAAAATGAAAACTATAATGTATATAAATACTATTCAAGTATAGATGTTTTAAATAATATTGATAATCTAAAAATTGATTTGGCTATTCTTGATGTCATGATACCTGAAATAGATGGCTTTAAATTATGTAGCATTATTAGAAAGAAATATAATTTTCCTATTATCTTTGCTACTGCTAAAGTAGAGGATATTGATAAAATAAATGGTCTTTCATTAGGAGCGGATGATTATGTAACCAAACCATTTGAACCATTAGAATTAATGGCTAGAGTAAAAGCTCAATTAAGAAGATATCAAAAGTATAATACAATCAAAGAAGAAAATATTATTGACTTTAGAGGTATAACAATAAATGCTGATACTCATGAATTCATTTTTAATAATGAAAAAATAGAACTAACTAAAACAGAATTTGCTATTCTTTGGCTTCTTTGTGAAAATAGAGGTAATGTTGTTAAAAGTGATACCTTATTTTCTACTATATGGAAAGAAGAATATTATGAAAAAGATAACAATACTATCATGGTACATATTAGACATATAAGAGAAAAAATGAAAGATACACATGGAAAACCAAAGTACATAAAAACAATATATGGAGTGGGGTACAAAATTGAAAAATAATAGAGAAGAATTATTTAAAAAAAGATTTTGGCATTTAATAGGTAAGATGACTATCTACTTTATAATAACTATTGTTTTCTTTATTTTAGTAGCTAAAGTAATTAGTGCATTAGACTTTCAATGGTTGTATGATAAAAACTCTGTAGCATATTATAGAGCTATTTACTTTTTTAACATTGTATATCGTCATGGGTATATTTATGTAATTATCTTTACTATATCGTTAATCATTTTCTTTATTTTATTATATAAAGAATTAAAAAATTTATTTTCTTATATAGATGTTATCTATGACTTAACTGATAAATTATTTGATAGTAGTGAAGAATATATACAATTGCCATCTGAGATGAAAGAACTAGAAGTAAAACTAAATCACTTTCGTACTGAGGCTCATAAAAATGAAGCATTAGCTAAAGAAAATGAAAAAAAGAAAGATGAACTAATTGTATATCTTGCCCATGATATTAAAACACCTCTGACAGTTGTTATTGGTTATTTATCTCTTCTAGATGAAATAGAAGATATGCCTTTAGAACAAAGAAAAAAGTATATAAATCTTGCTTTAAATAAGTCATATCGATTAGAGGAACTTATAAATGAATTATTTGATATTGCTAGATTTAATTCTGAAAAGATAATTCTTGAAAAAGAAGAACTAAATCTTAATATGATGATTGAACAAATAATAGATGACTTCTATCCAATATTAAAAGAAATAGATAAAGACATCAATTTTAATACTAGTGATAATATAACTATATATGCCGACCCTGATAAATTAAGCAGAGTATTTAATAATCTTATCAAGAATGCCATATCCTATAGTAGTCCTAATACTAATATAGATATAAATGTTAACAAAGATAAGGATAAAGTAACTATTGAAATAATTAATAAAGGTAAGACTATACCTCGAGATAAACTAGACAAAATTTTTGAAAACTTCTATCGATTAGATACCTCTAGAACTAGCAAAACCGGAGGAAGTGGCCTTGGTCTTGCTATCAGTAGAAAAATAGTAGAACTTCATCATGGTACTATTGTGGCTTCAAGTACTAAAGAAAAAACTACTTTTACTGTTGAACTACCATTGTCTAAAGAAGAT
The DNA here is from genome assembly GCA_934132925.1 of uncultured Bacilli bacterium. Lineage (GTDB taxonomy): Bacteria > Bacillota_I > Bacilli_A > RF39 > UBA660 > CAG-302. The sequence continues at coordinate 3,618 of CAKPAL010000033.1, read as the reverse complement.
TAAGAATAAATTAAGAAATACTTAAGGTATAATTAAAGCATTGATACCTAAAAAATAATATACTAATTATACTAGTTGAAAATTGCAATTAGTATAAGTATAAGGAGGACATTATGTATAGAAATACATTCGTTGAAATAGATAATAATAAATTAAAAAATAATGTTAAAGAAATAATAAAAAAATATCATAAATATAAATATTATATTGGGGTAGTCAAGGCAAATGCTTATGGTCATGGTGACTATATTGTAAATGATTTAATTGCTTCCGGTATCAATTATCTAGCGGTCTCTTCTCTTGAAGAAGCCATAAGTATAAGAAAATATAATAAAGAAATACCTATCTTATGTTTAGAACCAATAAATATAAAATATTTAAAAGAAGTAATACTTAATAATGTTACTATTACTATAACATCAATTAACTATGTTAAAGAACTACTAGGAAAAGAAAATCTAGATAAGTTAAAAGTACATCTAAAATTAGATACAGGTATGAATAGATTAGGTATAAAAAGTAAAGAAGAAGTAACTGAAATTGTAACATTATTAAATGATAACAATATATACCTTGAGGGAATATATACCCATTTTGCCACTAGTGGTGTCAATGATACTTATTATGAAAAACAACTAAATAATTTTCAATATTTAACTAGTGATATTGATTTAAATAAAATAGAAATAATTCATTTAGATCGTTCTATAACCCTTGTTCATCATGACAAGATACCTTTTGCTACAGGAGTGCGTCTTGGTATTATTATGTATGGTTTTAATCAAAGTATTAAATCTCCAACTGGTATAAGAAAAGTAAAAAGAGATATATTAAATAGAATAAATAAAGTAAAACCATCAATATTAGAAAATGACTTAAAACTAAATACAGCCTTTACTTTATATACTAAAGTAATGGAAATAAAGAAAGTAAACAAAGGAGAAAGAATTGGTTATGGTTCATCATTCATAGCTAAAAAAGATATGGTAGTAGCAGTCTTACCAATAGGTTATGTTGATAAGAATCTTCCTTTTGTTAAATATGTTTATATAAATAATAAAAAGTATCCTGTAGTAGGAGAAATATGTATGGATATGGTTATGATTGAGATAGATGCCACTATCAAAGTAGGAGATAAAGTAGAGTTATTTGGAGAACATATCAAAATAAAAGAAGTATCAAGGGATTTAAATACTAGTGCTTATCATATCTTAACTTCTGTAGGAGTAAGAGTGCCTAGAGTATATAAAGATGGAGTGGAAATAAATTATGGAAACTCATTATAATATACTAATACTAGGTAGTGATGCTAATGCCTACTATATGGCTAGATGTTACCATGAAGTCTATCATAAAAAAGCCTATATACTAGAAAATAAACCTTTTCCATATACTACATATTCAAATATTGTAAATATTATTCATAATGAAAATATTTGGAATGAAGAAGCATTTCTTGAAGCAATTTATAAATTTAAAGAAGAACATAATAATTATTTAACACTACTTATAAGTTCCAATGAAAGTTATGCTGCTTTTATCTCTAAAAATAGTATAAAACTAAAAAGGGATGGTTTTATCTTTAATTATCCAAGCATTGATATTATGGAAACTCTAATTATGAAAGAAAAGTTTTATAAAACTTATCAGGATTCAGTCATAAAATTACCTAAAACATATTATGTTGATTGTAGTTCTTCTATAACACTACCTAAAAAGATAACTTATCCTATAATTCTAAAACCAAGTAATGTTATAATGTACAATCACTTATCATTTGAAGGTAAAAAGAAAATATATCAAATAAAAAGTAAAGCAGAGTTAACAAAAGCCATTACCAAAATAGTAGAATCTGGTTATACTGACTATCTAATTATTCAAGATTATATTCCAGGAGATGATACTTATTTATTTGATGCTGTTGCTTATGTTAATTCTAATCATCAAGTAGAATTACTAACACTAGCTCAAATAGGTCTTCAAGAGCATACCTCTTCAATGGTAGGAAATGCCGCTGTTCTAATAAATGGTTATAATCAATATACTACTTCTGATGAAATAGTTAGACAAATGAAAACATTTCTTGAAGATATAAACTATCAAGGCTTTTGTGAATTTGATTTAAAATATGATTATCGTGATAATACCTTTAAAGTATTAGAAATTAATGCAAGACAAGGAAGATGTAGCTATTATCTATCGATGTTAGGATATAATCTAGTTAAAATTTTAATTGATGATTTAATATACCATCAAAGGAATGATTTTAAATTTCTTGAAGATAAAGTACTCTTATCATTTGTTCCTAAGGGTATTGTAAAAAAATATATAACTAATCAGGCATACCAAAAAGAAGTATTAAGATTATGGAAAAAAGATATAAATCCATTATCATATAATAAAGACCATAATATCAAAAAAAAATTATGGCTATTAAAAAGACAATATCGTTACTATAAAGAATATAAAAGTGGTTATTGGAATAGTAACATAAAGGAGTGATAACATGTGTGGCTTTGTAGGCTTTGTAGGTAAACAAAGCAAAGAAGAAAAAAGAAAAATAATTAAAGATATGGCTGATATGATTATTCATCGTGGTCCGGATAGTGATGGCTATTATATTGATGATAATGTAGCCTTAGGCTTTAGAAGATTATCAATAATTGATTTAGATAAGGGTAGTCAACCTATATATAATGAAGATAAAAGTATGGTTATTGTTTTTAATGGCGAAATATATAACTATAAAGAATTAAAAGAAGAATTAATAAATAAAGGTCATAAATTTAAGACTAATACTGATACCGAAGTAATCTTACATGGATATGAAGAATATAAAGAAGAATTATTTAATAAATTAAGAGGAATGTTTTCATTTGTTATCTATGATATCAAGAATAACACTTTACTAGGAGTAAGAGATCCTTTTGGTATTAAACCTTTCTATTACTACAAAAATGATAAAGAGTTTATGTTTGCTTCCGAGATAAAAGGAATGCTAGTAAATCCTAATTTTAAAAAAGAAATAAATGATAAGTCTCTAAAGATGTATTTAATATTTCAGTATTCTGTCTTTGAAGAAACTTTCTTTAAAAATGTATATAAACTAAAACCAGGACATTACTTTATATATAAAAATAATAATTTAGAAGTGAAAGAATACTTTGATATTATTTATCAAAAAGAAGATAAACCATATGAAGAATATCAAAGGGAAATAACTAAAGTACTTGAAGATAGTATTAAATATCATAAAGTAACTTCTGATGTAGAAGTAGGTTCTTATTTATCAGGAGGAGTAGATTCTTCATATGTTGTTGCTAAAGCTAAACCAAATAAAATTTTCTCAGTAGGTTTTGAAGAAAATGGTTTTGATGAAACAAAACTAGCTCATGATTTTTCTGATATCATGCATGTCAAGAATAATAGTAGATATATATCTAAAGAAGACTTCTTTAGTAGTCTACCAAAAGTACAATATTATACAGATGAACCTCATGCTAATTTATCAACAGTACCATTACTATTCTTATCAGAACTAGCGGCCAAAGATGTTAAAGTAGTTTTATCTGGAGAAGGCTCTGATGAAATGTTTGGTGGTTATAATGAGTATCTAGA
>CAKPAL010000032.1 GCA_934132925.1 uncultured Bacilli bacterium | reverse complement strand
ACTAGCATAATATATAATGTCATAAGAGAAATCTTATGTTTTATATATAAGTGGTCCTCATCACCAGAGGACTATTTTATTAATATCAAAATAATCCATTGACAATAAAAAATAACCATATTATAATAGAAATTACCAAAATAATTATATCAAGCATATAAGATTAATTAAATACAAGTATAATATAATATTAAAGTAATAGAATTATCTATGAGAGAAATATAAAATACTAAAAAGTACTTGCTTTTTGATTAAAGAATAGTTATAATGTACAAGGAAGGACGGATTTTATGTCAAAAAAATTAGTAATAGTGGAGTCTCCACATAAAAGTAAGACAATTGAAAAATACCTAGGAAAAGAGTTTAAAGTAGTATCATCATTAGGTCATATAAGAGATCTATCAACTTCAGGTAAATATGGTTTTGGAGTTGATATAGATAATGACTTTAAACCTGATTATAAAATAATAAAAGGAAAGACTAAATTAGTAAAAGAATTAAAAAAAGATGTTAAAGATGCTGACTTTGTTTATTTAGCAACCGACCCCGATCGTGAAGGAGAGGCTATAAGTTGGCATTTATATGATACATTAGGTTTGCAAGAGGAAGGATATCAAAGAATCGTCTTCAATGAAATAACCAAATCAGCCGTTCTAGGATCTTTTGATAAAGCAAGAAAGATAGATGATAATCTCGTAAAGTCTCAAGAGACTAGAAGAATACTAGACCGAATAATTGGTTTTAGATTAAGCAAATTAATGCAATCAAAAACTGGTGGAAAATCTGCTGGTAGAGTACAATCTGTCGCCCTTAAACTTATCGTCGATAGAGAAAGAGAAATAGCGGCTTTCATACCTGAAGAATATTTCGAAATTGAAGCAACATTTAATGACTTTACTGCTAAACTAGAAACATACAATCATAAGAAGATTGAAATAAAAAAAGAAGCTGAAGCTAAAGAAATATTAAGTAAATTATCAAATGCTTTCAAAATAGAATCAGTTGATAAGAAAGAAAAAAACAAAAAGAGTAAGGCCCCATTCACTACTAGTACCATGCAGCAGGAGGCCTCTACTAAATTAGGCTTCAGTTCCAAAAAAACAATGGTCATCGCTCAAAAGTTATATGAAGGAATAAATCTAAAAGATGGAGCAGAAGGACTAATATCATATATGAGAACAGACTCCATAAGATTATCCGATGAGTTTACCAAAATGACTTATGGTTATATCAAAGATACCTATGGTAGTGAATATGTTGGCTATGTAAAGAAAAGTAATAAGACAGAAAATGTTCAAGATGCGCATGAGGCTATAAGACCTACTAATATAAATTATACACCTGATAAAATAAAAGAATATTTATCTAATGATGAATACAAATTATATAGCTTAATTTATTATAGAGCATTAGCATCACTAATGAAAGATGCTAAATTTGAAGCAACTTCTGTTATATTAGATAATAATAACTATCAGTTCAAAACAACCGGTCAAGTATTACTATTTGATGGTTATTTAAAAGTATATAATAAATATGAAGATAGTGAAGATATTATTTTACCAGACTTCAGTGCTTATAAAAGTAATGTTGTTGTATCAAATAATATTGAATACTCATCTCATACTACCAAACCACCTGCTAGATACACCGAAAGTAAACTAATCAAAGAAATGGAAGAATTAGGTATCGGAAGACCATCTACTTATGCCAAAACTATAGCTACTATCGAAGAACGTGATTATGTAAAATTAGTAGATAAAAAGTTTGTTCCAACAGATATGGGTATCGAAACAACCGATAAGTTGCAGGAATTCTTCAAAGATATAATCAATGTTGAATATACTAGAAACATGGAAAATGATCTTGATAGAATCGCAGAGGGCGATTTAGAATGGGATAAATTACTTACTTTATTCTATAAAGACTTTGAACCTAAAGTTGAAGTGGCCTTTAAAGAAATGCAGAAAAAAGTTGCCGAACCAACTGGAGAAAACTGCCCAAACTGTGGTAGTCCAATGGTAATCAAACAAAGTAGATATGGCAAGTTTACTGCCTGCTCCAACTATCCAACATGCAAGTATATCAAAAATGAAAAAGAAGAGAAGGAAGTAAAAGAAATAATGAACTGTCCAAAATGTGATGGTAAAGTGGTCGAAAGAAAAACAAAAAAGGGTAAGATATTCTATGGCTGCTCTAATTATCCAAAATGTGATTTTGCTACCTGGGATGAACCACTACCAGAACCATGTCCTAATTGTCATGGCACCTTAACGATAAAAAAAGATAAAGTAAAATGTACTAATTGCGATTATGAAAGAACTAATGACAAGAATTAGTTCTTTTTGTTACTAATAAGTTAACAAACAACATATAATCATCAAAAAAGTCCCAAATAACATATAACTATTTGCTTTTAAACAAAAAGTATGGTATCCTAGAAAATGTCGTGATTTTAAATTATAGGAAAGGGGCCCAACAAGCATGAAAACAAAACTTACAGAAAGAAAAAAAGAATTAGTAGCAGTAACAAAATCACTAAATAATTTGATGAATAAAGTAATGATATTAGATTTATTATCCAACGATAAATTAGATGAACTTATTAATAAATTAAAAGAAGAAAAAATAAATATAGCCCATCCAACTATCTTTGAAAAAAAATATCTAACTAGTTATGAACAATTTTTATATGTACTAGATAATTTTATAACCTATATGATAAGAATATTTAATAATGTTGAAATAGTTTATACCATGTTACCATCTCTCATAAAAGAGAATAATGATATATTATTCAGCAAATACTATTTCTATACGAGTTATAACACTAAAAAATATTTAAAAGGATATAATAAAATGATATCTTATAACTTTTATAATAATTGTCTAAAATTAGAAAAAGAACTTACATCTTTTTTTAATTCACTAGACATCAAAATAACAAAACTTAATATTGATGAATATAGCGATTCCATGAAAATAGTTTCCATATTAGAAGAAATCTATTTCATAAGTCGTAATAACTACGGAACAGTTGCTTTATTTGAAAAAATAACAGATAGTAACTATAATCTAATGTCGACTCAGTATGATCGTTTATTCTATAGCTATGAAAAAAACTTTGACTTTATAAAAGAATATCGTAAGTTCAAAGAAAAAAATAATATGTACATATAAAAAGTTAACCCAAACATCTTGAGTTAACTTTCTTTTTTAATTAATTATTATTGTTCTAGTAATCTTTTCTGTTTCATTAGAGTAGGTAACAGTATAAGTAATAGTATAAGTACCAGCTTCCAATTTATTAATAGCATTTTCTAAATTACTGATTACCTTATAGGTATTACTATCACCACTTATTTCATATGTAATAGAAGTCTTACTATTTTTAGTAATATCTCTACCATTATATTTAGCAGTAATACCTTCTTCGGTATATTTACCCTTTTCTACAGTAATAGTATCTTTATTGTCATTAAATGTAACCTTTAATTTCTGACTAATAATAGCACCATCACTTTTAACGGTAGTTTTCACCTCATCACTAGCATTAGCTTTAAAGTTCTGATATTCAGCCTTAACAACGATATCAATATTACCAGCACTAGTAGGCTTATATACATATTCATTTTCAGTAACAAAAGCAATTCTTTCTAAAGAACCAATACTATTCTTTATATAGATACCAAATCCCTGACCACCAAGAGTATTATTATTATAGTTTAGTCTAGCTTGCAAGTAATTAGCGGATTGTTTACCAAATACTGAGTTACTAAAGTATTTACTTAAATAAGTTCCATCTAATACATCAGGTACTTTAAAATTCCAAGTTAGTTTATATCCATCACTAGTTTTTTCATTCTTCAAATTAGTAACAATAGGTAATTTAGCATATCTATCAGATACTTCAGTAGGTTGTGTACCTTTCTTAAAGTATTCTGTTACTTTCATATCATCTGGAGTATATTCACTAGGTAGTTTAGCAGGCCATGTTTCTTTTTCCACGGTTACTGTCACTACTGAAGAAGGCATTTCCCATTTCTTAGTTGTTTTAGGAATAGTCTTAATTACTGCTCTCATAACATCATCTTTAGGAGCACTAGCACTGCCTAGATAATATTCTTTAGTTGTCTTCTCATAACCATACCATAATGCTACTGAGTATTCAGGAGTATAAGCAACTGTCCATAAATCCGCTACTGAACCAACAGGAATTCCTTTAGCAATACATTCAGCATCGGATAGGTTAGAAGTACCTGTTTTAGCGGCTACTGTTGAACCATATACTCTAGCACCACCATTGAAAGCATATTCAACAGCATATTGAAGAACATTATTCATTAAGTATGCAGTAGAATCTGACATAACTTTTTCTTTATCATAAGTAAAATCAACAGTCTTACCAGTAGAACGATATTCAATTTTAGTAACAGCATGAGTTTCGATATGATAACCACCATTAGCAAAACTTGCATAAGCCTCAGCCATATCAAGAGGAGTAACACCTCTAGACATACCACCTATTGAATAAGCTTCATTAAGTAGATTATCCCCACCATTACTATATTTTTGATAATTCTCATCTTTAGTACTATAAGCAATATCTATTCCTAAACCACTTACAAACGAAGCAATTTTTTTCTTATCAACTTGTTGGAAGGCTTTTAAAGCCGGAATATTTCTTGATACACTAAGTGCTTGTCTTAGCGTAATTAATCCTTGATATCCACCATCCCAGTTACCAATTTCAGGACCATTAGTATATGTCCATGGTTCATCATTAAATAGGGTATAAGTAGAAAAATCATTATACTCAAATCCTGGACCATAATCAAATATTGGTTTAGCGGTACTTCCTGGTTGTCTATAAGATTGTGTAGCATAGTTCCAATCACCAGCTTTTCTATTTCTTCCAGCACCAATAGCTACGATTGTACCATCATTAACATTAGTAACAGCTATACCAGCTTGAATTTTATCATTAACCCAACCAGAATAAGATTCACCACTTAATACATCATTAATACCATCTTGAATACTTCTATCAAGAGCAGTATATATTTTCATTGATACAAGAGAAGGATCGTCACCAGTTTTATCTTTAACCTCTTGTATTACAGTATCAAGATATCCATCATATTCACCAACTGTAGAATTATTAGCAAGCATACTCTCAATACTAACAGCATTAGCCATATTCTTTTCTTCTTCAGTAATATAACCGTGCCTATACATTAAGTTTAATACAGTACTTCTTCTTTTTTGAGCAGCCTCAGGATGCTTATAAGGTTCATATTTATTAGGAGCCTGATACATACCTGCTAGTAGGGCTGCTTCTGGTAAACTAAGTTCAGATACACTTTTACCAAAGTAGTATTTACTTGCCTCACCAACACCATATATTCTTCCACCTAAACAACTATCATTAACATACATTTCAAGTATTTCACTTTTACTATATTTCTTTTCCATAAAGAATACAGATAAGTAAACATCCTGGAATTTTCTAACAATCTTCTTAATCTTATTAGTTTCCAAAGTATCTTTCTTAGTCAAATTATTCTTAACTGTTTGCATCGTTAGAGTAGAAGCACCACCAGCATCATCCTTACCAATCAAGTTAAGAGCAGTAGCTTTTAAGAATCTAGCCATATCAACACCATTATGTTCATAAAATCTAGAATCTTCAGTAGCTATTAAAGCATCTATTAATACCTGTGGTAAATCGTCGTAGGAGACTGATTCCCTCTTCTCATCACCTAAAGTAGCAAAGATCTTACCATCTTTATCATAAACGACTGTCTGATCCTGATTTTTCAAAGCCTCTGGATCAAAATCACCAGTACTAATAACAATATAAATCATAAAGGCCATCATGGCAAAGATACCAATAATAGCAAGGCCCAATAGAATAGTAAGAATTTTTCTAATTAGACTCTTCTTTGTTTTAGGATTAGTTTCCTTATCTCTACTACGAACATTTTTCGTTTTGACTTTTTTCTTAGTACTTTTAGCATTCTTATTTCTAGGCGTTTCAGTACCATTCTTACTAGACTTCTTAAAGTCTAATAACTTAATTTTCTTTTTTTCTTTTTTAACTCCTTTTTTTCTGTCTCTAGAACTCACAACTTTAACTTCCTTTCTTTCAGATAAATTATTATCTTTCATATACCTTTCTTTCTTTTTTAGTAACATTATAATATCATTAGATTTAAAGTAAGCAATAAATAGGGGAATAGTAACAATTAGTATCAATAATCCTTTTGCTTTAAAGACAATAATACTAAGTATTGTTATCAGAATAAAAAGTACACTAATTACTATTTGCATTTTCCAAAATCAACTTATCAACATATTTAATATAATCTAATCTAGGAGCATACTTAATATCTATTCTATAACAATTATCCTCAAAGTAAGATAGAGGTATAGACTTTCTCTCATTATTACTAATAAAATTAATTAAATCTTTACCATTTAATATGTAATTCTTATTTAACATACTAAACCTTACTATCAAAAAAACAATTCCACCATGTTTTATTACTTTCTTTATATATTCTATCTGATGATTATGTACATTATTAATAGTGAAACTAGTCTTATTCCTAGTTTCTTTAGCATCAAATTCAATATAGTATCCCTTATAAACACCATTATAATCCAATGTCGAAGGACACTCAAAGAAACCATCAATTACTCGCATATTTTGATAATTAGTTTTAGTTATCCTAATAGGAGTAGGTTTCTTATATATTAATGCTATATCATATTCACGATAATATTTATTTGTCTCATTGATGTCATTTTCTAGTCCCATGCCACGATTGGCAAAACTACTATTAAAATTAGTCCTGTAATTCACAAATATCACCTACTTAATTATACTATATTTTCAAAAAAAAATCTATATAAATAGATAAAGATATATAAATTGACATTCTTTTTATATACCTAGGTTATAGTAATCTATTTTATCTTATGCCCCGGGAGCCTATAGTCTTCCGGGGTATGAGTAAGCCTATAGTCTTCCTCACAAATAATATTATATATAATAAATTAAAAACCATATACTATATAATAATCTCAATACTCATGTATTCACCCCAAATATAATAAATATGGCTGATATTTATTTGAAGACAAATGGCTTCAAATAACATGACAAGACTATAGACTTGTCATAACTATAAGAAAAAAATAAAAAAAACTCCAAAAGTACTTGATATATTTTTAATTTATGCTATCATATATAAACAAGAAAAGGAAGTGATGTATCTCTTATAAATAAAATATTTTATGAGAGATATTTTTTGTATCAGGAGGTGCCTTGATGATAGAGACTAATTTACCAGTATTATACTTAAGAGATGTAGTATTACTTCCATTTAATGATATAAGATTAGAGTTTACTAGTGAGTTAGATAAACAAACCCTTTCGCTAGCAGAAGCAAATTACGAAGGACATCTATTATTAGTAAATCTATTAGATCCGTTAGAGGAAACCCCTGATCTTGATAAATTATCCAAAGTAGGAGTACTAGGAAAAATAAAATCTCTAATCTCTCTACCAAATGGTATAACAAGAGTAGTTCTAACTGGCATAGATAGAGTTCAAATATTAAATATAACCAATAACAATAATATATTAACATCATTTGTTATACCAACTAAAGAATATGACTATGATGAAACAGAAGCCTCTGCCTTAAGAAGAATACTATATCGTAAATTAGATGAATACATAGATATATCCCCATATATGTCTAATACTGTAATAGGAAGAATAACCGAAGTAAAAAACATCAGTAAATTATCCGATATCATTGTCTCAGAACTTCCTCTAGAATATACTGCTAAAATAAAATATATTGAAACTATTAACCCAATGTATCGAATAAAATATGTAATAGAGGACCTATCTAAAGAAATAGAAACAGTAAGATTAGAGAATGAGATTGAAGACACCCTAAAAGTAAAATTAGAAGAAGAACAAAGAGAATACATGCTTAAAGAAAAACTAAAACTAATCAAAGAAGAACTAGGAGAAGTCGATTTAAAAGAAAACGATATCGATAAAATAAGAGCCAAAATGACTACTTTAGATTTACCAGAAAATATTATTAAAAGACTAAATGAAGAAATCGACAGATATTCCCTAACTAGTCAATCATCACCAGAGGTAACCACTATCAGAACATATATAGATTGGCTTTTATCCTTACCATGGAATAAACTAACTAAAGATAATACTGATATCAAAAAGATAACTGAAGTATTAGATAGTTCTCATTTTGGCCTAGAAACAGTCAAGAAAAGAATAATCGAGTATATAGCGGTTCGTAAGAAAACCAATACCTCAAGTAGTCCTATTATCTGTCTAGTAGGACC
>CAKPAL010000031.1 GCA_934132925.1 uncultured Bacilli bacterium | reverse complement strand
TAGTATAAATATTATAGTACTGATAGAAAATGTTATTATTAATTTGATATTGGTTATATTTCCTATGGAATAAACAACTTGATCGTAGGTACCCACTATCATTAGGAGTGCTGCTGATGAGACTCCTGGTACAATGGTACCAATAGCTTCTAGCAGGCCAGATAAGATATATATTATTATATCTATGAAATTATTTTGGGGTGTATAATTATTATTTATATTGAATATAGAAAGAAAAAAGAATATTAAAAAGCTAGTTATACTAATATAGTAGTCTTTCTTATTTACTTTATTTATGATAAAAGGTAGACCACCAATTACTAGACCAATAAAGAAAAGCATCGTTATTACATAATATTTATCTAGACATATACTAATTACTTTACTAAATAGTATTATTGATAGAAGTACTCCTACTGCTATAGGAAAGAGATATTTTATACTTTCTTTGATTTCTTTTCTAAAGTTACAAATATAATATAAGGCCTTATCATATACTCCCATGATGGCCGCTAGCATGGCTCCACTTACTCCTGGAATTATTTTACCAATACCTATAATAAATCCTTTAAAAAAGTTTAGCATTAGTGTATTTCTTTACACACTCCTGGAGCTGGTTTATAAAAACAATGATTTTTATATTTACCGGCATATTCTTGTTCCCACCAAGTGCTAGAACAATCTGTTCCTGCTTTAGGGGCATAAAACCATAAGGCATTAGTAGCTGGATAATAGTATTCTCCTCTTATTACTCTTTCGGCTAATTCTTTTTCCTTAGTAGTGGGATTACCATAAAATAATGAACTACTTGTTCCGGAAAAACCACCTGGACTTTGATATACCATTTCTGATATTGATCTAATATCTTTAAAAGTAAGGCAGTCTGCTAGTACTCTATTTATTCCTACATTACCGACCATTAGCATTCCGAGATCACCTTCTCCTACTGCTTCTGCTCTCATTAATCTAGCTAATAATTCTTTTTCTTTGGTTGTATATTTTACAATCATAACATCACCACTAAAGTATATGTTTTTATTTTTTTATTATACAAGGAAAAAGTTCACTTAGATTATACTATGTGAACTTGTTTTATTATTCGATAATTAAGTTAATGGCTTCTTGTAATTGATTATCATTTTCTTTAGTTGGCTCATCGTAATATGCTTCTTGTAATTCTACTATTTTAGTAGGTGTTACTCCAACTTCGTTAATGAAATTACCTTCTGGTGTAAGCCATTTTTGGGTAGTATACTTTATCATACTGCCATCTAAAAGTTTTTTAGTTTGCTGAACAGTTCCCTTTCCATAACTATTTGTTCCTAATACTTCGCCACCATAACTTTCTTTGATAGCAGAAGCTAATATTTCACTAGCAGAAGCACTTCCTCCATTTATTAATACTACTACTTCATAATTTCTTTTTTCTTTAGTGGTATCTTTTTTCTTTATTTTACCACTTGTGTCTTCTAGTTGATAAATTACTTTTCCTTTTTCTAAAAATAAATTACATATATCAGTAACTGCTGTTAGATAACCACCACTATTGTTTCTTACATCTATTACTAGACCATCTATTTTACTCTTTTCTAGTTCTTCTAATTTACTTTTGAATTGTTTATATGAGTTATTAGAAAATAGTGTTATATTAATATAGCCTATCTTTTTGTTATCTTTTTCTATTACTTCACCACTTACATAAGGAATATCTACTTTACTTAGATTTACAGTAATATCTTCTTCTTTGTCTTCTCTTTTTATAGTTAATACTACTTTGTTTTTACCACTATTCTTTATGTAGTTTGATATGTCAATACTACTTTTTTCTTCATAGCTTTCGCCGTCTACTTTGGTTATAATGTCTCCTACTTTTAAACCTGATTTGTCCGCTGGGGAACCTTCAAATACTTCAATAATCATATTATCTCCATTTTCAAGACTTGCTACTGAGCATCCAATTCCTTCATAACTACCATTTATTGTTTCATTAAAACTTGCTGTACTATCAACATCACTATAACTAGTAAAGGTATCTCCTACTGAAGATATCATACCTTCAACAGCACCATCTATTAATAAATCTTTATCTAATTCTCCATAGTAATTATCTACTATGGCATAATAGGTATCTACTACTTTTTTTAAATCTCTAGTAACTGCTAAATAGTTTTTACCAGTAAATAGACTAATTAATCCAAAACATAGTAATACTCCTATTCCTATAGAAAATATCATTACTGTTATTACTTCTTTGGATGTATATAGTTCCTTCTCTTTTTCATTAGTTTCTTTCTTTTTTTCTATATTTTTTATTTGTTTTTTATCTTCTTTTATATTCTTTTTAGTTATTTTCTTTTTATTTTTTTCTTTTTCGATATCTTTATCTTTTTTATTTACTCTAGCCACACTATCATCTCCATATTAATAATAACACAGAAAATAAAAAAAAGATATAATTAAGTAAATAATTATACATTTATTTTATTATATATGTGAACATTAAACTATTATTCATTAACTCTCCTTATTAAGCGATATCCTAGATAACTTATTATACTACATATATAGAATACTACCGCTACTACTACAAATCTAGTAAATATTATATTAGTAGCTTCTCCTATATTTATAATAGTTATATTATTTTTTACTATTATTTTAAATAATAGTCCTATTATTATAATAAAACTTCCTGATATGATAAAAGTATAACTTAATTTATATAAAACATTAATCTTATCTTTCTCTAATATGAATAGTAATACTATCATTATTAAGATACTACATAATAATATTAACATTTAACTATTGTTAATAAGATTAATGTTTAAATCATAAATATAATCACTTATATCTTCTTTATATTTACTTCCTTTAGTAATTACTTTATTTTTTAGTTCATCATTAATAGTTGTATCATTATTAACATCATTTACTATCATATCATATATATTATCATTCGTTAATTTAGTTCCATTTCTTAATTTATAACTTACTACATTATTTAATACTATTTTTAAACTATCATTTAAATAATTAGAATCCATTAATATATTCATTTCCATATCATTAACTTCTAATTCATTTCTTACATCATAGTAGGTATTATTATAATTACCATTATCATCAGTTAATAAATCTTTTATAGTTATTGTATTAACTATTTTATCTACTCCATCTTCACTTACAACATTTATTATTACAGCATAAGTACCCATTATAGTACTAATACTTATTATTCCCACTAATAAGACACTCATTAATATTTTCTTTGTCATATATATTTCACCAATATTAGTATTAACAAAAAAACTAATAAATATTCTCTATTAGTTTATATGTTTTTATTTAATAACTAATTGATATGGTGACCCACTCGTACCTGATCCTGATCCGATATCTAGTTCAGAGTTCAGAGAAAGGACTGGTGTCACGCCGCCAGCATAAGCGGCACCGCCGTAGTAGTCGGCTAGACCTACTGCAACGACACACCACACATAGTTTGCAGCTTCAGAACTTGGGGTAAATAGCCAACCCCAATTAGCACCATTATCAGTAATGACATTATACATCCAGTTATTCGTTTTACATGTTTCTTCACCATAAGATCCTAATTTCTTTTGACATAAACTTAAGTCTGCAGCATAGCCATAATCTGATGTATAGGCAAGAGCTATTTTTCCTGTCCATGTTAATGATCTTGTTGGTGTTGCACTAACAACTGTTCCGCTTACTCTTTCTTTATCATACATAACATCTACATATATACTACTATCATTATATCCTCTTGTATAGTATGTTTCTTCGGATATTAGATTCCTTGTTGTTGCATTTTTTAAGCCTATATTTCTAAAATCACATGAATCTGTAGAATTACTATTTCCATTATAGCATGTTCCACTACCTGCATTCCAATATAAACTTCCTCCGACATTTTCATAGCCACTATTTAGTAGTCTCATTAAATCGGCCTCTGACCATTCATTTACTCCAAAGCCAGAGTTTGTACTACTATCACTACTATCCCATGAATAAGAACCTATTGCTTCATTTCTTATTATTTTTACCTTACCATCAAATACTCCGATTATTCGCCATATTTCACATGTATCTGATGATTGATTACTATAATCAGAACAATTAAAGTATATATAGTTATCTGGTGAAGATCCATAGTATCTTATATTACCTGCTGCATCAGCCATTAGGTTGTCTGTGGTATCGTATTGATATGTAACATTATTTAAAGATACTGGTGTTTTAGTAGAATTATTATACAATGATGATATTGTTGCTGCTAGTGTTGGTTTAGTATTAGTGCTTGTATATACGGCTTCACCATCTGTTACTATTTTTGAATTAAATATTTTTCCTATTTGATTATTTGGTGTATCACTACTCAACCATACTCTAATACTTATATCGATACTTTGTCCTGCGGATAAAGTTATATTATTTTTTATTATGCTATTAGATAGACTAGATAATGTTGTTACTGAACCATCATCTATTTTTAATTTGATATATTGTGAATCTATAGTTGTACTACTATCTCCGGTTGATAATAGTTTTACATTAAACTTATAATCTAGATTACCTATATTTTTTATAGTAAATGTATAAGCAGTAGTGGCTGCTCCTTCGGTATCTGACATTGGTAGGGTATTAGTTAGAGATATACTATCTCCTTTTCCAGTAGCAGTTATAGATAGTCGTCCTGTACTATAGTTATCTGAATTGCTTGCTACATCTTCATGATAAAATAATGAATATGTTGAATTAAGCAATGAAAAGCCTATTAGTAGAACCGCTACTGCTATTACTACTATTGTTATTTTCTTTTTATTTTTAATAAAGAAGTTCTTATCCATATATACACCTACCTTATCATATATATCATTGTATCATATTTTTTATTTTGTTTCAATATATACTTTCATTGTACCTACAAAGCCACTATTCATATATTCATTAGTTATGTTTTCATAACTTATCCACATACCTATATCGATTGTTTGTTCACTTAATTTATCAATATAGCCTTCATATATTAAATAGTTATTCTTTTTACTTTTATTTATATTTATTTTGTTATCTAATACTTTATTAGTTATAGTATTACCATTTACATAGATATTATAATTTATATACTTTGTATCTAATCTTTTATCTATATTATATTTATTATAGTTATTTGATTCTTCTAATACGATCATATAGTATGCTTTGCTTTTATTAGTATTTTTTAGTTTAATATTTTTTATATTCATAATATCTTTTATATCTATATTTTCTTCATTTTTATTATTATCTACTATTTCAAAGATATTTTTTTCATATTTTATATGATCTTTTTTTTCTACTATTACTCTTGTATCTTTATAGATTACTTCAGCATAGTCATTATCATAATAAATTATTTTTATACCATTATCTAATGTTTTTTCTTCTATTTTATTATATTTAATATTATTTACTTCGATAAAGTTTTCGTCAGTAATAATATTATTTGAATAGTGGTATTTGTTATCTTTTTCTTCAACTAAGATACCTGTACCACTTAAATTGCCATAGAAGATATTTTCATTATCTGTGACATCATTATTTCTTACTAGCATATTGGCATTACCTTTAGATACAATAATACTGCCATCTGATAGATATATTAACTCTATACCTAACTCTTTATTTATTTTTGTTTCTCCGGTTAAGTCTTTTGCTATAACTCTGGCATTTATTATGCCACTATCATATACTCCATATTTATTATCTATTGGATATATTTTTTTGTATGTATTATCTTTATATTTTATTATTATTGTTTTATCTGAATAAAACATATAGGTATTTCCATGGATGTCTTTTTTGTCTACTAGTATTACTACGCCTTTTAAATAATTATCTTCATTTATATTACTTACAAATGTTTTTAAGGCATAATCACTAGTAATTGGTGTTCCGTTTATTATGCTATTATCAGTTCCATTAAAGTTAACTACTACACCATTTTCTTCATACATTACAATAGAAGACTCTCCCATATTTTTTAGGGATAGTGTAAGCGCTATGATGAAGACTGCTACTGATAAAAGAAGTGATATAGTAAATATTAATTTACCATTACTGATTAAAAATCTTATAAAAGGATTATGATAATTTTTTTCTTCTCCTACAGTTATGCTATTTTCTTCTTTTTCAAAATCTTTAACATAAAACTTATTAGTTTTACCCACGATTATCACCTCTTAATTACTGTTACATTACTTCTTTTCTTACTTGCTTTCTTACCAATATTTCTAATTAGTTTAACTATATCATAAGATAATACTGCTAAACATGGTATTAATACTATAATGATAAGTCCACCTTTAGTGGCTAATAGTGTTTGAACATAGCCAAGTTTTGGTATTTTAAATATTACCTCTCCTATTATATTGGTATCTTCTGCTAGAGTAAAGTCTGCTGTATTATTAGCATCTCCTTTAGTTTGGAATGTATATTTACCTGTTGTAGAATCAAAGTACTTTGCTTTTATTCTATGGGTTACGATGATATTAGATAATCTTACATCTGATGATAAGAATGTAATTATATCACCAACCTCTAGGTCTTTGGCTTCTCTCTTTTTTGTTATAACTACATCTTTAGGCATTATCTCTGGTACCATTGAACCAGTAAGTACAACATAGGCATTATATGCAGGTGGTGAATAATCACCTTTCATTGCTCTTATTTTTATATCTCCAATATAAAGTAACAAAGTAAGTCCTATTAGTAAAAGCCATATAAATAAAGCATAAGAAATAACACTTGTTATAAATCTAAGTGGTTTTATTTTTTCTTTAGTAACATGAACTTTGTAATGTCTTACTCCGAAATAACTATTATATTCATTTAAATCAGTAACCATATTCTCACTCCTATTTTACTCTAAAGTAATTATACATTAATTTCATAAATATTACAATAAGTTTTTGGAAAAAAATTGACAAAGGAACAAATGTTTGGTATAATTGTTTTTGTAATGGGGCTGCTTTTGGCTTCGACGAAAATATTAGTATTTAATTAGCAAGACGGGTTCTTCCCGTAACAGAAGAAAAATTAAACATAACTGGAAACAGCTATAAAAACGCTGTTGCTTATGCCTAACCTATAGGTGCAACAGGTTCTACTAATTCTTTGTCTGTGAGAATTAGATAGGACTTATAAAGCAGACTATATTATGATTTATGTTTAGACTTCATAATGAATATCTTTAAACTAGTAAGTAATTATGATTGTGGATTATCTATTTACTTATGAAAACTAAAAATCCACTAATCTTGTAGAAGGTTAAATAACTTTGTTTGCGGACAGGGGTTCGAGTCCCCTCAGCTCCACCATTAAGAATGCAAAAGCCTTATAAAATAAGGCTTTTTTATTTTAATTTTCCATTTTTACTATCGTTTTTCCACTCATTCCACCTATTTAGGAGTAATTTTTGAGTAATTTTTGACTTATTTTATTATTTCTTTAAGAAAGTACAAAATCAATCAATAATGTGAATGATTGTATTACAATGTAAAGAATATCGGCGTAAGGTTCATATTAGTAAAAAGAAATAGCTTCCTATTTTATCAGAAATTAATCAAATAAAGAAAGGTCTTTGACTTTCTAAATAGAAATAAAAGTTTTGCTCTTAAAAAAAAGAAACTAACTATTAACTGTTTCTTTCTCAATTGCTTTATCAGTTGCCTGAATAAAGTCATCATAAGCATTTATAAATCTAAAAAAATCATCAACATCCACTGTACCAATTTTAAATTGAACATTTGATTTAAATATTTGATATAATTTATCACACTTTACAATACTGTCTGATTTAAGATTATTAATTGCATCTTTATTTAAAGGTTCATTGTATTTATATTCTGAATTTTCTTTAGATTTTTCTCTGTGAGATGATACAATTAAACCAAAATATTCCAATGGTATAAACTGATTATCATCACCAATAATTACAAATAAATGACTATCACCAGTTTTATTTTCGGTATAATTGTATTCACTAACATAAACGATATCTCCAATGTCATATTTTTCTTGTATTATTTTTGTCATAACAAGCCTCCTTAATCAAAATAATGTGCTTTTCCCTTATGTATTTCTTGCTTAGCTGGAACATCTTTGAATGCTTCTGATAAAGGTTTTATTAAGTTTCTTTTTTTGGCTTTTTCAGTTATTTTTTTTGCCATATCTTTTATGGTAGAACTGTTTAAAACCATCTTTTGCTCTTTCATAAATATCCCTCCTTTGTTTTGTAAAAAGTACGAAAAAATAACTTCATTTCTTCACAATCATCTTTACAATTCAATTATATAATTAATTGATAAGAAATTGCAAGTGTTTTTTTATAATTTGACATTTTGCATGGCAACTTCTTGGTTAATTATATTACCACATTTTTACTACTTATGCAATACTATTATGGTGTTGATAATAATTTGTATATAAAAATCTTGAGACTAATATGATAACCACTACTGAATATTATTACATTACTGAAAATTTAATTAATGAACTGTGTCATTATGTTTATATATGAATTAATAGTCTTTGTATATAGTGATACTAAGATTAAAAATGCACAATCATTGTGCAAAATAAGGTTAGAAAAATACAAAAATGCACAGTATTTTTAAAATATTGTGCATTTTTTATATTAATAAACATAATCTAATAACAATAAAATATATTATGGAAGATAAATTAGATAGATTAAGGGAAATTGATGAAGAAAATGTTGTATGGATAATTTATCTTGGTATTATTGCTTTAAGTTATTATGCCAATTATAAGGAAGTTAAATATTTGATGACTAATAATCAAAAGGAAAAAGAAGAATATAGAACTTTGATGATTATTATTTTTACTATTTTGGTAATAGTTTATTTTCATTTTACCAAAGGTAGTTATGATAGTATTAA
>CAKPAL010000030.1 GCA_934132925.1 uncultured Bacilli bacterium | reverse complement strand
GAGAAGATGGCTATTTAGAGAATCTTTTGTTAAAATTAATGGAAAAGACAGATTTTGATGTAGAAAAGGCTGAGACTGCTATTGTGGTAGTTGATAAATTAGAAGAGATATCCACTAATAGTAGGGAAAGACATAATACTATTAGTAAGTCTTTACAAGAAATAATTATTAACTTAATTGATGAAGGTACTTTTACAATAAATACAATTGATAATGAGAAATATCGTTTTAGTATGAATAAACTTTTAATAGTGGGAATAGGTAATTTTAATAATAATGAAAATTTAAGAAATACTCCTATTGGATTTAATGCTGAAAATAGAGGACATACAATGAGTACTTATGGTATTATTCCAGAACTTGCTAATAAGTTTCCTATTGTAATTGAGATGAACGCTTTAACGATGGAAGATTATATTAGTATTATTCGTAACTCTATGCTTAGTTCACTTAATATTAATAGAGAGTTTTTAAGTAAAAGAAATATTGATTTAGTTGTAAATGATGATGTTATTAATTATATTGCTAAACTTGCTTATGATAGAAAATTAGGGGCTAAAAGCATTAATGAGATACTTGAAACTTCACTTG
The DNA here is from genome assembly GCA_934132925.1 of uncultured Bacilli bacterium. Classification (GTDB taxonomy): domain Bacteria; phylum Bacillota_I; class Bacilli_A; order RF39; family UBA660; genus CAG-302. The sequence continues at coordinate 9,443 of CAKPAL010000030.1, read as the reverse complement.
CTTTAGCGGAATTTGAAATTGCTAGCAATCCTTCTTTATATGATAGTTTGGTTTTATCTAAAGATACAATAACTGATAATAAGAAATATGTTTTAACAAAGAGAAAGAATGATTAATCTTTCTTTTTTCCTTTACAGTCTATCATAGATAGTCTTCCAAGGTATTTTTGAACCTGTAGTTTCAAAAATAAATGTTTATATATTATAATAGTATTGTTTGTTATAGAGACTATATTTAGGCTCTATAACACCTTCAGAGACTACAGGCTCGGAAGGAATAAAGTAAAATAATTGTCAAATATAGATAAAGATATTGAATATTAAAATAGTCTATGTTATAATTAAGATACCTAGAGGATGCGATATCTTTAGTATAAAACCGACTAAAGATATTAATAGGGGAGCTAATATAATTTATGTGTTGAATGCTTGCTTCAAAGTAGGAATCCTAATTAAATTATTGTGCTGACCCACCTGTGACTTACGCCGCGGGTTTTATCTTACAGAATCGATCCATCTGGGCTTTTTTTTATTTAAAATTTATGATATACTATATTTGGTGGTGTGAGATGGAGATTAAAAATAATACTACTTATACGAGTAATTTAGTAAAAGATTTTTTAAAAGTATATTATTTTGATAAGATAAGAGTTATTAGAATAATTATGAATATTTTAATTTTAATTTTAATAGTAAGATTCTTTATTCTAAAAGATATAAATACAATAGATATTATTACTTTTATCTTTGGTTTATTTGGAATAATAGAATTGAATACAGATATGATACCATATACTAATTATAAAAGATTAGAAAAGAAAAAAGATAGTATTTTAAATACTAAGATTAAATATTTGTTTAAGGAATATAATTTTATGTTAAATAGTGGTAAAGAGGAATTTATTAATTATAAAGATTTATATAAAGTAATAGAAAGAGATAACTCCTACTACTTATACATTAATAAGTATAAGGCTTTTATTGTTGATAAGAGTGATTTTAGTAAGAAAGATATCCAAATACTTACTAATAACTTTAAAGATAAAGTATCCACCTACAAATACATTAAATAATGTTTGATCGAACTATCGCCTTAATTGGTGAAGATAATCTAAATAAAATTAAGAGTAAGCATATTCTAGTAATTGGAGTAGGTGGAGTAGGTGGATATGCGATAGAGGCTCTTATTAGAAGTGGTATTCAATATATTACCTTAGTAGATTATGATAATATTGATATATCGAATATTAATAGACAAATTATTGCTAAAGAAAGTAATATAGGTAAATTAAAAGTAGATGCTTGGAAAGAGAGAATTAATGAAATTAATAGTAGGGTTATAGTTAAAACTTTACCTATCAAGATAGATGAAAATAATATTGATACATTATTTGAAACCTCTTATGACTATATAATTGATGCCTGTGATACTGTTATAGTAAAGAAATTACTTATAAAAATGTGTCATGAGAGAAATATCAAATTGATTACTGTATGTGGTATGGGTAAGAAATTAAATCCTAATTTAGTTAAAATATGTGATATTAAAGATACTTCTTATGATCCTTTAGCAAAAAGTATTAGAAAATATGTTAAGGATGAAAAGATTAGTGGTAAAGTACCAGTAGTTTTTTCTAGTGAGGAACCTAAAAAGAATGATAAGAATTTAGTTTCTTCAATGGTGATGGTACCCGCTAGTGCAGGAATTAATGCAGCTTATTATGTAATTAATGATATTATAAAAGAGAATAACTAGGAAGTCGTTCTCTTTTTACATAGTATCTAATCGATCTATTATTTCTTTATATATTCTTTCATTTTTATTATCTTTAGGAAGGTAATATCTACTACCAAGAAGATTATCAGGTAAATATTGTTGTCTTACATAATCATTTTTATAGTTATGTGGATATTTATATTCATTTGATGGATTTTTTAGATGATTTGGAACATCTCCTATATTTTTGGTACGAACATCTGCTAGAGCTTTATCAATGGCTACTTCAGCACTATTACTTTTTGGAGATAATGCTAGTTCAATTACTATTTCCGCTAATACAATTCTTGCTTCAGGTAAACCTAATCTTAAAGCAGCGTTAATAGCAGCATCGACTTTTGGCCCCATACTTGGATTAGCAAGGCCGATATCTTCATAAACGATAACAGATAACCTTCTTATAATAATATCTAAATCTTCAGCATCAATTAATCTAGCTAAATAGTGAAGAGCAGCATTAACGTCACTACCACGAATAGATTTTTGAAAGGCTGATATGACATTGTAGTATCCATCGGCATTTTTATCAAAGAGACTATTAGTACGATTACTAATTTTAGTCAAGGTATCAATTGTTATTTTTTTATCTTCTTCAGAATAATAGGCTACCTCTAGAGTATTATAAGCATATCTTAAATCAGTACTAGATATATTAGCTAGATATTCTTTAGCTTCATCAGTAATGGTTAAACCTCCTAGATAATTAGATTCTATAGCCTTATCAATACCTTTTTTAATATCATCACTAGTTAAATCTTTAAGTTCAAATAATTGACAACGACTTCGAATAGCAGGATTAATGGCATGATATGGATTGGCTGTAGTCATACCAATTAATGTAATAATGCCTGTCTCTAGATATGGTAAAAGAATATCTTGCTTATCTTTATTTAATCTATGTATTTCATCTACTATTACAATTAAGCCGTTATATAGTTTGGCTTCTTCGATAACAATATCGAAATCTTTTTTGTTATTTACAACGGCATTTAATGTTCTGTATCGCATACCAAGTTCTTCCGCTATAGCGGTAGCTATACTAGTTTTACCAATACCAGGATGACCATATAATATCATAGAAAATAACTTTTTATTCTTAACTAAATTATATATTACTTTATTTTCTCCTACTAAATGTTCTTGACCAATAATATCTGATAGTTTTTTTGGCCTTAATTTTATTGATAATAATTCTTCCATGTTATCACCACATTTCTTTTTAGTTCTGTCTTTATATATTATAACTTATAATTTAATTAATGTAAATAAAGATAGAAAAACTAGAGCCAAAGTAAACTCTAATTCTTCATTATTAATTATACATCTTATATTTACTAGTTAAGCCTAGTACTCTTTTTTTCTCTCTATTTATAATAGCTTCATTATTATAATTAGTAAGAACATTATAAATGATATCTCCAATTAAGATAAAATCTTCTTCAGTTAATCCTCTAGTTGTCATAGCGGGACTTCCTATACGAATACCACTAGCTTTCATAGGACTTAATGTTTCATTAGGAATAGTATTTTTATTTACTGTTATATTGACAGAATCTAATATTTCTTCGGCTTCTTTACCAGTTATACCAAGTGAATTATATACATCAAGAAGAATTAAATGATTATCAGTACCTCCTGATACAACAGTCATACCTTTGCTAATTAAATAATTAGATAATGCTTTTATATTCTTTAACACTTGTTCTTGATAAGTAATAAAAGAAGGATTTAGAGCCTCATAAAAGCATTGAGCTTTAGCCGCTACTACATGCATAAGTGGACCACCTTGAATACCAGGGAAAATAGTTTTATTAATCTTTTTAATTATTTCTTCATTATTAGTTAATATTATACCACCTCTTGGGCCTCTTAAAGTTTTATGAGTGGTAGAGGTTACAACATCAGCATAATCGACAGGATTCATATGAAGATGAGCTGCTACTAAACCAGCAATATGAGCCATATCGACAAATAAGTAAGCACCAACTTCATCTGCTATTTCTCTAAATTTATCAAAATCAATCTTTCTTGAATAGGCACTTGCTCCTGCTATTATCATTTTTGGTCTTTCTCTTAAAGCTATTTCTCTAATATTGTCATAATCAAGATATCCAGTAGAAGGATTTACTTTATAGTCAACAATTCTATAATCGATACCACTAAAGTTAAGAGGATGACCATGAGTTAAATGTCCACCATCAGATAGATTCATACCCATAACAGTATCTCCATGATTAAGTAGGGCTTTATATACGGCCATATTAGCAGAACTTCCACTATGAGGTTGAACATTTGCATATTTAGCATTAAATAGTTTACAAGCATATTCAATAGCTAAATTTTCTACAATATCAACATTTTCACAGCCACCATAATATCTCTTACCAGGATATCCTTCAGCATATTTATTAGTAAAAACACTACCTTGAAGTTCTAAGATATCTTTAGAAACATAGTTTTCACTAGCAATAAGTTCAATATTATTATTTTGTCTTTCTATTTCTTTTATTAAAGCATCTTTAATTAATTTATCCATTTATATCACTCTCTTTCTTTAATATTATAACTTATTTATAAATTAAAGTAAATAAATATTAAAAAGATAATGACAAGTTATATTTTTTTTGATATAATTAATAATAGTAGAGGAGGGTCTTATGAAAGAGACTTTAATTTGTAGTTTAGAAAAACACCATATATATTATTTTAATGATAGTAATGCTAGTTTCTTTATGCTTACACCATATAAGGAATATGCCGATACAAATATTAGTATTAGACTTAAGAGTAATTATGATACTTATGATTTAACTAAAAATAGTTTAGAGGTAGTTACTAATGAATTAATTAACTATTATAGAAATCTTGATAATTATAATATTACTTTAATTTTACCAGTATTTTATGATGATGTTTTAAATAGAATAAGAGTAGTAGATGATATGGAAATATATCAGAAATTGGATAGGTATTTAGGTTATATTTTTAATACAGCTTATGCTTTTTTAACAAAGAACAATGTTAAGGTTAATAATAGTATTTATGTTATTAATAATGATTCTTTTAATAAGTTCACTAATTGGTTTGTGGCTAGATATAATAATAGAATTGAATATAAGACAATACTTGATTTAGTTAAAGAAAATGGTACTTATAATAATTACAATGTTATTGAGACTCCTAATATAAATTTTGTTGTTGGTAAGGATGAAGAGCCGACAATTGATAAAACGGTTGAGATGGAATTAGATACATTTGATAGTTTCGCTAGAGATGTTATACCTGCTGATAGTGGTAAAAAAACGGTTAAGAATAGAAAAGATACCTCAAGTGGTTTTGTCTCTTACATATTACTTGGAGTTATTACTTTTGTTGTTTCAATAGTGTTATTATATTTATTTATTAAATAAAAAATAGTACTTACTTATCTAAGTACTACTGATAAAACGCCTGTTACTGAAAGCATTATTGCTAGAAAAAGCATTATATAAGCAAATATTCTTTTACTAAGATTTTGCTTTTTTTTCTTTTTACTCATATTTTATACACCTCTGAATCTATTATACTAAATATTAGGTATATTTTCAATATATTTTAATATAATTTATTGGTGATAAAATATGAATAAGAAATTAAATAGGGGACTAGCTATAATTATGCCAGATAAGAAAATAAATACTTTTGTTTTATTTATCATTATATTGGGAATAATATCTGGATCTATCTTTTTGGTGGTATTAAAAGAAGCAGATCGTAGTTTAGTAATTGAAAAAATAAATACTTTCTTTAATAGTATTAATACTAATAATATTAGTAATACTAAAGCCGCTACTGATGCTTTTATAGAAAATCTTATTTTTATAGTTTTAATATGGGTACTAGGTATGTCTATTATTGGAATAGTAATTAATATATTTTTAATATATTTAAAGAGTTTTATGATAGGATTTTCTATTTCAGCATTCTTTTTAACATTTAAGTATAAAGGTTTATTAGCAGCTTTTATATATGTATTTCCTACTAGTATTATAAATATATTAGTATATCTTTTGCTTGGTGTTTATTCAATAATATTTACGATTAATTTATGGAAGATTATTTTTATTAAAGATAGAGAATTAAATATGAAGAGATTTATTAAAAAATACTTTTTAGTATTTGGTATATGTCTTATATTAATAGTTATTTCTTCTTTGACTGAGGGTTTTTTAGTACCATCACTATTAAAACTAGTGATAAAACTATTTATTTAATTAATAAATTGTGATATAATGTCCTAGTGAGGTGTTACTTATATGAAAACAGTAGTAATTGGAATGTCGGGAGGTGTAGACTCCTCAGTAGCCGCGATTATGTTAAAAAAGGCTGGCTATAATGTTATTGGTTTATTTATGAGAAATTGGGATAGTACTATTAATAATGATTATCTTGGTAATCCTAATTTGAATAATAATATTTGTCCTCAAGAACAAGATTATAATGATGCATTAGCGGTATGTGAAAAGATTGGCATTCCTCTACATAGAGTAGATTTTGTTAAAGAATATTGGGATTTTGTCTTTAAGTACTTTTTAGATGAATTAGAAAAAGGAAGAACTCCTAATCCTGATGTTATGTGTAATAAATATATTAAGTTTGATTTGTTTGTTAAAGAAGCTAAAAAACTAGGAGCAGATTATATAGCAACTGGACACTATGCTAGATTAATTGATGGTAAACTTGCTAAAGCAATTGACAAAAATAAGGATCAATCATATTTTCTTGCTTATGTAAATAGAGATGTTTTTAAAGATGTTTTATTTCCTTTAGGTGAAATAGAGAAACCTAAAGTAAGAGAGATTGCTAGTGAATATGGTTTAGTAACGGCGGATAAGAAGGATTCTACTGGTATTTGCTTTATTGGAGAAAGAAATTTTACTAAATTTTTAGAGAACTATTTACCTAATATACCAGGAGATATTGTTAATATTGATACAGGTGAGGTACTTGGTAAACATATTGGTCTTATGTATTATACTATCGGCCAAAGAAGAGGCTTAAATATTGGTGGTACTAAAGATCGTACTTTTGTAGTTAAAAAGGATTTAAATAAAAATATCTTATATGTAGCTATTGGTGATGATAATAAATACTTATATTCTAGTACCGCTATTATTGAAGATTTTAATTTTTTGACTGATAGTAGACCTAACAAATGTACTTGTAAGTTTAGATATAGACAACCTGATATTGATATAGAAGTTGAATACCTTGATAATAATACTCTAAAATTAAGTTATAAGGGTTCTAAAGCAGTAACACCAGGACAATTTTGTGTTTTATATGATGGTGATATTTGTCTTGGCGGAGGAATAATTAAAGAAGTTAAATAATGTTTGACACTGTAAGTCTATGGTCTTACAGTGTTATTTTTAGTCTATCGTCTAAAAATAATATATCAACCATATCTATTATATATAAGCCATTCTTAAAGAAAAAATTAAAAAGCACTAGTAATTTTACATTTTGTATGATATAATTGTAAATGTAAAGTTATATAAAACTTAATAGGAGGCTAACAATAATGAATGTTATAGAAAAAATCAATCTAATATTAAAAAAGGCTAATATTTCAAAAGTAAATCTATCAAAGTATTTGGGAGTATCAAGACAAATGGTTTACAACTATTTCGATAGTAAAGATTTGTCAAAACTACCTAATGAGAAATGTCAATTATTATTTGATTTACTTGATGTAACTTCCGAAAAAGAAATATTAGAAAAAGATATAACTAATGATTATTTACAAAAGATTGGCAGTAAGATTTTTGATAATAAAAAAACTACTTCTAAAAAAGAAGAATTAATAGATTTTGGTGGCTTAAGAAAAGATGAAATAGAAATGATTACAGAAATTAGTCAAATGCTTAAAAATATCCTTATGGAAGAAAAGGGTAGGGAAGGAGAAGCTTTTGCTACTGTTGAATATGTTCATCATTTTATTGAAAATTTAAGTAGTACTAAAGAATTAAAATATTTATTAGGCTTTTTCTCAAAAAACTTTGGTTATACTGCTCCTGATAAATATGTTTTTGATGAAAATAATCAATTTGTTTTTGAAAGTATTATGTACTCTGCTATTACATTATATACTAATGGGGGAGCATCTCGTACAAGATTAGCAGAATCTCATAAAAGATGGGAAGCAATGTTAGAGTCAAAAAAAGAAGAAAAACTTACTAGAACTCAGGAATTAAATACTGCTAAAATAAGAGCTTTAAGAGAACTTGGATATGATGAAATAGATAAAAGTAATGCTAGTGAGGTTTTAGATAAAATAGCAGAAATTATGGCTCAAAAATTTTAGTTTATGTCCCCTACTTTAATTTTAATTAAAAATAGGGAAGTGATAGGATGATTTATATAAACTGATATTAAATTAATTTAAAATTAATTAGATAGATAATTATTAAATTTAGAATTAATTATATAACTAATAATTATGTAATTAATTTTTTTATATTATAAATATATTATAAATTAATTTATATATTTATAGTATATCCAATATAATTAATAATATAATAATAACTAATTCTTTTAAATACTAATTTTATATTATAATTTAAGCTTAACAACTACACTACTTTTAATTAAATATCTTACTTCCTATAATTAATATTATGTTAAGTTCTAAAAAAGAAGAAGATATAGTAAATAGAAAAAGAAGTTTAGGTATATTATTCTCTATTTAGTAAATACTATAATTGGAGGTAATTAAAATGAGTAAGAAAAATAAAGATCTTAAGTCTAAATCAAAAAATAATAATTTTGATTGTAATTGTAATGAAACTAATTTAAATAATGAAGTTTCATGTGATTGTCATAAAGATAATTGTCATTGTACTAAGAAAAACAATACTAGTAACTTTGAAGAAAAAGGAGAATAGGTTTACCTACTCTTCTTTTAATTTATTTAATAGGGAAGTATACTCTTTAGTAATTTCTTCTAATCTTTCTTTAGTTTTGGCTTCATATCTAGTAGTTATATTAGGAGTTGTATTAGATTTTCTAACTAAAGCAAAACCATCATCATATAATACTTTAACACCATCTATAGTAATATACTTATAACCTTTGTTTTTACAGTACTCCTCTACTCTACTTACTATTATATCTTTTTTACTATCTTCTACTGGTATTTTATTTTCGTCGGTAGAATAATATATTGGTATATTAAGTAGTAGTTCTTCTACTGTTTTATTTGTATTTGATAGTATTTCTACTAATCTTAATCCAGCATATATACCATCATCATTACCAATAAATTTATCTCTAAAATATAGATGTCCTGACATTTCACCACCAAATGGATAGTTGTTTTCTACAGATATTTTTTTGGTATAAGAGTTTCCTGTTCTAGTTTCTACTGGTTTTATACCCAATCTATTTAATTCATCTTTTACAGCATTAGAACACTTGACATCGAAAAAACCTTCTTTTTTTTCAACTTTATTATAAATATCTCGCCATATCAAAATCATATATTTGTCAATAGGAACAAACTTACCTTTATTATCTACTATCCCTACTCTATCACCATCACCATCAAAAGCAATACCACAGTCTGCTTTAAGTTCTAATACCTTTTCTTTTAGAATGGTAAGATTTTCTTCGACAGCAGGATC